>JAQXZA010000027.1 GCA_029226955.1 Clostridia bacterium
AGTTCTTCCCTTTTGGAAAGCTCGGAAATAAAACGGTCTGTTGCTTTTCTTTTTGCAATTTTGTTTTCTCTCTGCTGTTTAAGTTCATCATACCTTGATTTTGCCTGTTCATAGCGGTCAACATAGTTGTTGTATGTTTCAAGATATGTTTCCTGATTTTCAGCCGATGATGAATTATCATATACATATTTTTGAGTAAGTTCGGTAACAACTTCAATCTCACGGAGCAATTCTGACATCTCTTTGTCAATCTCCTCGGTATCGGTCAGAACATCTCTTGTAACTTTGCAAGCCTTTATGACAGGCTCTTTATCAGAAATCAGTCCGTTATAAACTTTAAGAAATCTTTGCTTTATTTCGTCTTCTGTAATATGCGGTGTTTTGCAGCAGGAATTATTCTTGAATTTTCTGTTGCACTGCCATATTACAGTTTTATATTTATCTGTTGAATGCCAGACTTTAGAACCGTAAAAGCTGCCACAGTCACCGCATACAATTTTTGCACCGAGTACACTCTTACCACTATAAGCTCTGCCTATGGCTTTTCTGCGTTTAAATTCGTCCTGGACTGCATCCCATTCTTCGGGGTCAATAATGGCTTCATGAGAGTTTTCAATATAGTATTGTGGAACTTCTCCCTCATTCATTTTCATTTTTTTAGAAAGAAAGTCAACCGTAAATTTCTTTTGCAATATTGCCGCACCTTTATATTTTTCGTTTTTAAGGATACTCTCAATGGTGGTCGGCTGCCAGATTTTCTTTCCTGAAGGAGTAGGTATTCCTTCCGCAGTAAGTATTTTTGCAATTCCGCCTGTTGTTTTACCGCTCATAAACAGGTTATATATTTTCCTGACAAGCTGTGCCTGTTCCTCATTAACAACAGGAGGGTCACCACTGTGTTCGCCACGCTCATATCCAAGAAAATGTTTATACGGAAGACTTACCTTACCGTCAGAAAATCGTTTTCTCTGACCCCAGGTAACATTTTCTGAAATACTTCTGCTTTCCTCCTGAGCCAGAGATGACATAATGGTAAGAAGTAATTCGCCCTTGCTGTCAAAAGTCCATATATTCTCTTTCTCGAAATAAACCTCTATCCCCTTTTCTTTCAGCTTACGGATTGTAACAAGGCTGTCTACTGTATTTCTTGCGAATCGACTTACTGATTTAGTGATAATAAGGTCAATTTTTCCCGCAAGTGCATCGGAAATCATTTCATTGAAGCCTTCACGCTTTTTCGTATTTAATCCGCTTATGCCCTCATCAGTATATACTTTTACAAATTCCCAATCCTGATGATTTTTTATAAAGTTCGTGTAATAATCAATCTGTGCCTCGTATGAAGTAAACTGCTCATCTTTATCTGTTGAAACACGGGCATATTCGGCTGTTCGTCTTTTCTTAACCGTTATGTCTGAACTTCTTGTCAGAGGATTGATTTTTGGTGAAATAACCGTTACTTTTCTTACTGGCATTACGCTCTCCCCCTTTGTTTAAGTACTCGTTGTCTTGCACATTCCCGCATTTCATCAGTCCAGCTGTTCTTTCTTGAACGGGGAATCCATTTTTCAGATATTTCAGTCCCGTCTTTAAAGCAAAAGGTCAATATGTAATTATCTTCAGCTATGATATTTTTTATTTTGTCCTGAAAGATAAGCGAATCAAATTCATCAAGTTTCAAAGCCTCAGTTGCTGTCCTGTAAACTTCTTCTTCGGGTATCTGTTTCGATGGACAGAATGTTTTTCCCTTTGTTAAAAATGTAGTGCATTGCCACGAATGTCTGCCCCTGTTTGTGGTTCATTTATATTTCGCACCACAGCCGGAACAAATAATCATACCTGAAAAAGCACATAATTCCGGCTTTTTACAGCCTTCTCTCTTTTTTTCTATGTTACGAATAATCTCCTGTGCTTTTGCGAATGTTTCTTCATCAATGATTGCATCGTGCGTTCCCTCAGCGTAATATTGAGCCAACTCTCCGTCATTCTTTATCAGTTTCTTTTCCAGATGATTATTTCTATATTTCTTTTGCAGGAGTGCGTTTCCAAGATATTTTTCATTTGAAAGCAAATCTTTTATTCTCTGATGATTCCATCTTCCACCCAGACAGCGAGTGATGTTTCTGTTGTTCAAATCATTGGCAATAGATGTAAAACTCTCACCACCAACCGCTCTTTTAAATACTTCTCGCACAATTTCTGCTTGTGTTCGATCAATTTGTATATTTTTACTGTTGATTCGATATCCGAACAAAAACCGCAAATTCATAATTTCTCCGTTTTCAAATGCCTTACGGATACGCCACTTCTGATTTTCACTTGCCGACAAACTTTCTTCCTGTGCATAAGATGCCAGAATTGTCATCATAAGTTCACCGTCAGCACTGATAGTGTGGATATTCTGTTCCTCAAAGAAAACATCAATGTCCAGCAGTTTCAGTTCTCTTACTGTTTCCAATAGAGTGACAGTATTTCGTGCAAACCTGGAAATAGACTTTGTAATAATCAAATCAATATTTCCTTTGCGACATTCGCTTATCAGCTTTTGAAATCCTTTTCGGTTGTCTTTTGTTCCTGTATATGCCTCATCTGTAAAAATTCCGCAATAAAGCCAACCAGGATGATTTTGTATCAATTCACTGTAATAACTTACCTGAGCCGACAGAGAATGTAGCATCGCATCTTTACCGGACGATACCCTTGCATATGCCGCCACCCTTTTGGCTTTGGGTTGTTTCGGAACAGGGAAATTCACTTTCTCAACAATTCTATTCATAAAAATGCCTCCTTACAGCAGACATATTACCTCTTAATGCAGACATTATCCACTTATTTACCTGAATATAGTAAACGAAGTTAATCCGTTTTTACAGGCAATAATTGTATCAATTTCATCGTACTCATCAGCAGTAATTATGTTTGATTTAAGCATACTTTTTATCACTGACATTGATATTCTGTAAGCAACCACCTTATCATAAAGTTCTTTATTCATCATTTATTCCCCTTTCGTCTGGCATTTGCAAAACATCTGATGGTGCAGTATTTACTTTGCGAACGGTTATTCTCAAAAGCAATACCGCAATATGTGCATGTATGATGATATGCTTTTTTTAATTTGCGTTCCTGAGGATGAGCAGACCACCAGGAATTGCGACATTTATCCGAACAGAATTTCTTTTGCCGTTTGTGCTTTGTTTGCACAATCGGTTTTCCGCACTGTTTACAAATCTCAGATGATATAGTTTTTGCATTTCTCCTATAAAACGATTTGACTGTATTTATTGAA
>JAQXZA010000028.1 GCA_029226955.1 Clostridia bacterium
GGATTTTATGTATGCAGTTTATACCTCACCGAGTGTATTCATTACCTGACAGGTCAGGATTTACACGCACTGTTCTCGACTTTCGGACACCAAGTTGCCCCATTTTGATTCTAAAAAATATATACTTAACTGATATAAAGTGTTTTATATAATTTCATTTATTTTTGAACGGATATGTGTGTTCTTGCAACATATAAGCACGTACAAATTGCAACTTGTTATACACTGATACGCTCAAAGGGCTTTCCCTTGCAACATATATGCGTGTGCAAATTGCAACATCAAGCAAATATTGTATAATTCTTGCAATATATATGCACGTGCAAATCGCAACCGCAATATGTTGTGCATACGGATTTTATGTATGCAGTTTATACCTCGCCGAGTGTATTCGTTACCCCATAAATGAGGATTTACACGCACTGTTCTCGACTTTCGGACACCAAGTTGCCCCATAATTTCTGATATTATTTGTTTTTGTTTTGTTCCTTAATATCAGCTTTTATAATATCGGCAATATCCTTAACAGATATATTTTGACTGGTATTATAATGCCAATCGGTTTTATATCCGCACTTTTGGCAGACAAATTCCGGATTTTGTTCCAATCCTATATTGATATGCCCACACTGACTACATCTGATTGATGTATAATTTGGATTTACATAGTGTACAGTTATACCGTACTCCATAGCTTTTTGCTCGATTTTTGTTTGTAAATCGTAATAAGACCAGTTTTTCAGGAAAAGATTTTCAGTGCTTACTCCTTTTAAATCTTCAAGCTGAATAATTCCGCATTGATTTTGAACTGCAAATTCAATCAATGCACGACTGTATTTATGATTAGCGGTATCTCGAAATCTTGCAATCTTATCTTCTATTCTATAAGCAGGACGGTTTCGTGTTCTGATACCGTGACCTATGCGTCCGTCCCCACAATACTTTGCCTGACGGAGCAGTGACTTTCGTCGTTGTTCTGTTTTTTTGCGGAAATTGTCTATTTCGTCACTGTTAATGATGAACCGTCTTTTATCTCCGTTTATTGAAGCACAAATCGGATATTTGAAGTCAAGAGTGACCCCAAGAATTTTATCTTTGTCAAGATATACTTTTTTATGTTCCAACTTCTCGGACGGTATCTCGTATGTTAAGTTAAGACACCACATTCTTTTTTTCTTATTATATAATAAAAGACTGCCTGCTATATCATATTCGCCTGATACACATCTTTCAAATATGCAACGGCTTGATTTGTCTTTAATCAACGCTTTAAAGGTTAAATCAGTCCGGCTTAAATTATATTTTTCTTTGCCTTTACGGCTAAACAACTTGATATTTATATAGTAATCTCTGTGTTCGCCATCGGAATCAAACATAAATATTGACTTTTTAGAAATTTCCAAAGGTTGATTTGAATTATAATTTATTATCGACCTTGTGCCTTTGAACATCTCTGCTTTACTGTTGTTAAACTCCTTATATGATTTATCGGTTGTGGCTGATAAATTTGAAGCATATAAATCAAATTCACCGCTTTTGGAACATTCACTGTAAACAAAACCTCGCAAAGACTTACCGATAACAGCTTTTTCGTCAGGATATTCCTGAAATGTTTTCTTATAATCAGAAGAAAAGTTACTGTACTCCCAACAAAGCTGTATGACCTTGTTTTTAATTTTTCTTGTTTGCTTTTGCAAATCCCACAACACCTCATACACTTTTTTGTAGTCCATATCACTATCATTTTTATCTTCCGCATAGATTAACGGAAGTCTGACTACCTTTATCATATAATTCACCGCCTTTTATTATTTAAACATAAATTGTGAATACTTATTTTTGACAATGTTAAACAAAAATATTTTTGTATAATGAACTTATTGTATATATATTGACTTATGCTCTTATAAGTGATATATTCTAATTGCTTTCCGGAAAGTAAAGAATGGAGGTTAAAAAATGCAATTTGAAAATTATCTTGATGAAAATTCCAAATTCGGAGAATGGGCTGACTTATGGACTGAACGCAAAACCTACGGACAAAGCTACAAATATTGCCAAAGTATTTATAGCATTGTAAAGCATTTACAATGTATTTACAATAAACCTATAAACCAAGTAAGGACTATTGACATTGATGATGTAATACTGAAACTGTCAGTTTACAATGTCAATACAAAAAAGCCGGCTTCACGAAAACTTTTAAAGAATGTAAAACAAACTGCTGTTTCAATCTTTAAGTTTGCAATCAATAACTGCGAGAATTTATACAAAAATCCTGCGGAACTTGTAGAAATTCCTCAGGATACAGTCAAAAATTATCGTAAGCCATTATCTATGGCAGAACAGGCAATAGTTATAGAAACACCACACAGAGCAAGATTAGCAGCACTGATTATGATGTTTTGCGGTTTGAGATTAGGAGAACTGATTGCACTGCAATGGAGTAACATTGATTTTAACAAGCGTATTTTGCATATCTGTCAATCTGCATACAATGTAAACGGCAATCAGTTGCAAATCAAACCGGGAACAAAAAACGGAAAATGTCGCAACATTACCATTCCAGATATACTTCTTAAAAGACTTATAGATGAATATTTGTCTAAAAGCAGTAAAACTGAATTTGTTATTACAAAATCAGACGGAATAAGTATGCACACCCGCTCATCTTGGAGTCGTATGTGGCAATCATATAATAAAGCACTTGATTTGAGTTTTACAGCTCATCAATTAAGACATACATACGCAACTATGTTGTATTATTCCGGTGTTGACATTAAGTCAGCGAGCGAATTACTGGGACATTCAAACATAGAAATTACTATGAATATTTATACCCATCTGATGAACGAAAACAAAATAATACCCATTAGTAAATATGACCAATTTTTAAAAGAAAACTTTGGTGAAGTTTGCTAATGAAATTCGGGCTACGGATTCAAGTCCCGTCACTCGCACCAAAATTATTAAAAAAGTCCGATTGTTATATCGGGCTTTTTTAATAATTTTGGGTTCTGTGTCAATAGTTGGGGTAACCCCTTTGTTAAACCCAGTAAGTATAATATCACCCTGCAAATAAAATGTTATTGCAGGGTGATTTTTTATAGTTATTTATTAGTTTTTTCTTTTTTTGAACTTTGTCTGCTTAATGTAAATATAACAGCAGACAACACTATCAAAACAATCCAGAATGCTATATTAGTAGTTTCGCCTGTTTGCATTGGAATTGAGCCTTGACTGTTCTGGCTGCTTTCAGCCGGAGTGCTTTCGGGACTCTCTGATTCCGGCTCAGAGGTGGTCGATTCTTCCGTATAACCTTCGGTTGTTACAGTTAATATCATATCCTTATAAACAGGTTCAAAAGTATAGGAATCACCTTCGATATTGTCGGTTATATCGTTGTCGTCCAAAACAACCTGAACTATACGTCTGTTTTTTTCGGCTTTAAAAACAGCTGTCGGCTCGGACAAGCGTTCAACGGTAAATTCCTTACCGGCTGTTCCGTCGATAAATACTTCTGCACCGTCTGAAATTACGGTTATTTTATGGAAACCGGGAACAACCGTTGTAATGTAACTATCTCCGCCGGCAGTGTTCTGTGCAAAGGCGGTTACAGAAAAGGTCGCAATAAGGCATATACACAATAGCATAGCGGCTATTTTTTTCATATTGCCGCCCCCTTATTATACTTTATTTTCGTATGATACTTCAAAGGTAACTGTGTCGCTATATTCACCGGCATAAGCCTTGTTCCAGTCGTCTGTTGCTATGTTGATTGTAAGGTCGGTATATTCGCCTGTTGAAAGATAAGTTGCAGATGTAAATGCGTTTTCACCGCTTTTAACAGTGTAAGGGATAACCTTTGTGTCGTCAACAGTGTTTTTCAGTTCACCGCCGGTGGTGAGTGAAACCTTAATGCACTTGTCTGGTTCAATCTGTGCTGAATCTACCTTAATCTGTCCGAATGTTGTTGTTTCAGCGTTGAAATCAACAGTGACATCAGCAGGAATAGTAACGGTATAAGTAGGTGCGATTGATGTTTTAATAACTGCGTCAGTTTTTTTCGGGTCGGGTGTATCCTGATTTATTGATGTTGCAAAAGCCGTTACCGATACGGAAAGTGCCATTGCTGAAACAAGTGCAAGTGTAATAACCTTTTTCATAGTTCAAAACTCCTTTTAACAAATATTCTTATGCGTTTTCAATAGCGATATTGAATGTAACGGTGTCTTTATATTTGCCTGCGTATTCAGGTTCGTTTGCCTTAAAATTAAGTTTGCCTGACTGATGTGCGGTATTCGTGGAGAATGTCGCAACCCTGTCACCGCTTGCAATAGCTGTTGTGCTGTCGCCGACTGTAACAGTGTAATCAACTGTGCTTTGGTCTGTATCATCAGCCTGAAATTTAAAATCACTGGTCATAGTTACTGCAATCTGTTTTGTTTTCGGTAATTTTACAGAATCAGCCGTTATTTCCAGAACTTTTTCGTAGGTGGTTACACCGTTTTCGGTTTTTTGTGTGAGAGTAATCTCTGACGGAATTGTAATTGTATAAGTGGGGGCAACTTCAAAAACAACATCGGTATCTGCTTTCTTAGGGTCAGATGTTTGCGGAGTGATGTCTGTTGCGAAAGCTGTTATTGACGCTGTAAGTGCCAGTGCTGAAACGAGTGCAAGTGTAATAATCTTTTTCATAGTAAAAATCTCCCTTTATTTCTTATAATTTCTTAATCAGACAAGCTTTATAGTGAATGTAACATTGTCGGAATAGTCACCTGCATATACAGGATTATCTGCCGAAAAATGAAGTGTGCTTGTCTGCACGGCTGTATTTGTTCCAAACAGGGCTACCGTTCCACCGTTTGTTAAATTCGCTGTGCTGTCGTCAACCTTAACAGTGTAAGGCAGCTTGTATTCTGAACTTGCGGCGGTATCAAGATTAAAGTCACTTTCCATTGTAACCTCTATCTTTTTGTTTTCAGCCAGTCTGACAGCTTCGGCTGTTATTGATAAATCGTTCTTGTATGTAATAGCTGTTAATTTACCGGCTCCGTCATATTCCTTTGTTTCGTTAAGGGTAATATCTGCCGGAATTGTAACGGTATAAGTCGGGGCAATATTCAGATTGACAGTAGTCGGAGCAGAGTTCGGTTCAGGGTTGCCGTCTGTGCCGGGTTTTACGTCTGTCGCAAAAGCCGTTATTGATACTGAAAGTGCCATAGCTGAAACAAGTGCCATAGTAATAAATTTCTTCATAGTTAAAAACTCCTCTGAAAATATTTTTATCATACACGCTGTGCGTGTCAAATAACATTTTGTTTAGTTTTCTATCGAAACAGTGAAAGTAACTGTGCCTGAATATGTACCTGAATATTTAATACTGTTAGCGTCAGGGGCATTAAAGTCAAGTGTTGCCGAACCTGTTGTGGCTGATTCAGGGTTTACTGTCAGAACAGTGTCACCGACATTGACATTGTTAGTGCCATTCTTAACGGTGTAAGCAAGTTCTTCACCCTCGGTGTTCTTAACGGTGAAAGCGTTGTTTGTACCGCTTGTGCCTGTCAGCTTAACAACTACCTTACTGCCCTTTGCAACTACAACATTGTTGGCTGAAACATCTGCACTTGTGCCAAGTGTTACCGTGTCAGGAATTGTAACGGTATAGGTCGGGGCAACACTATATGTAATATTTGTATTGCACCAATCTGATGTTTGTGGTGTGATGTTTGTCGCAAATACTGTTGCTGATACTGAAAGTGCCATAGCTGAAACAAGTGCCAATGTAATAATTTTTTTCATAATAAAAACTCCTTTAAAATTTTTTATATTTCCACACGCTGAACGTGTCAAATAACTGCATTAGTTTATCGAAACATTGAATGTCACCGTGCCTTTGTATTCGCCCGAAAATTTAGCGTTGCCCGGTGCGTTGAATGTAAGCGTTGTGCTGTCGGTGTCCGTGTTGTCGGGATTTACTGTAAGAATCTTATCATTAAGGCTAAGCGTTTTACTGTCTGCCTTTGTGACGGTGTATTCAAGCACTGCACCTTCGTCGGTTGTCAGCTTAAAGGCGTTATTCTCTCCGCTTGTGCCTGTAATGGAAACTTCAAGCTGTTTATCCTCTTCCAGAACTACATTTTCAGCTTTAATTGTTACAGTTTCGCCGAGCGTTACTGTTTCGGGAATTGTAACTGTGTAGGTCTGTATAATATCCACAACGACATCAACCCTTTGCGACGATATTGTGCCGACACCTGACATAGTTACATCAACCCTGTATGTATAAGTTCCCGCCGAAAGATTGGTTGGCATATTATATGTAGAGGAGGTTGCACCATCAATTTCAATGTCGTTTTGATACCACTTATATGTTACGACTTCATTATCAAGATTAGAAAGCGTAGCTGTCAGTGTGTTATCCGCACCGTTTACAACAACGGTTTTTTCTGTTGTGAGGGTAAGCTCCATTGTTTTTATGTTTTTCTTACCGCAAAGGCAGGCAAGCTTGAAGGCGTTGTTTTCAACGGTGTATATAGCAATATGCTCCTCAATCTGATAATCAAGCAACGGTGAAACATCAGTACCTATTCTCTGACAAAACAGTACTTTTGAATTTGCATTTTTAAGGGCAGTGTTGAGCAGTCCGCATACAGTACCGTTTTTAAATTCTTCATCTGATTTATAATATGTATCATCTCTACGGTTTGTATAGCAGCCGGTTATTGTGCCGCCATTCATTCCGCACACGCCGCCGACATACAAAGACCAATCACTGCCGCTGACTGTGCCTGTGTTGTAGCAGCCGGTTATTTTGCCGCCGTAATTCACTCCGCACACGCCGCCTATAATCGAATAACATTTGAAATATGAATCAATTACACCTACATTTTTGATTTCGCCGCCTGAACCGAGCTGTTTGAACAAGCCTGCACCGATTTCGTTACTATCTCTATACAAGCCGCTGATTGTGTGACCCTGTCCGTCAAATTTACCTTTGTAGCTATCTATACCATTTCCAATGGGATCCCAACTTTCAAAGCTATCTTTGTTTGTTACATTTCCTATTTCGTCAAATTCCAACGAACTAAGCAGATTGTTGTTCACGGTAATATCCGCTGTCAGCACTGCGTTTGCACTTGGTTCAGCATAGCTGTTTACAAGCTTTGCAAAGGCGTATAATTCCTTTTCGTTGCTTATCTGATACACATCGTCAACAAGCTTTGGAAGATTAGGAACAATGATAAACACAGGGTAATTTACACTCTGATAAAAATGGACATCTGAGTTTGCGTTTTGCAAAGCGGTATTGAGCAGTTTGCATACAGTATTGTCTTTAAATTCTGCGTCCGTCTTTACATCGCAATTCGTTACAGTGCCATTATTAAATCCGCAAATGTCTTTGTTGTTTGTATAGCAGCCGGTTATTATACCTTTGTAATTATTTCCGCACACGCCGCCGACATAATCAGTACCTTTGACTGTGCCAGTGTTGTAGCTACCGGTTATTGTGCCGCTATAATTCAATCCGCACACGCCGCCGACATAAAAAGACCCATCACTGCCGCTGACTGTGCCTATATTGTAGCAGCCGGTTATTTCTCCACTGTTATTCTCTCCGCAAATGCCGCCGACAGAACTACCACTGTCGCTGACTGTGCCTGTGTTGTAGCAGCCGCTTATTTCGCCGTTATTCTGTCCGCACACGCCGCCGATACTCAAATAGCCTTTGAAATATGAATCAATTACTCCTACATTTTTGATTTCGCCGCCTGAACCGAGGTAGCCGAACAATCCGACATAGCTTGTGCTTAGATTATTAAAATACAAGCCGCTGATTGTGTGCCCCTGTCCGTCAAATGTGCCGGTGTATTTATTGGAACTGTTTCCAATCGGTGTCCAGCTTGTAAAAGTGCTTACGTCATCTGCAAGATTGCCGTCTGCTTTCAGCACACCTGTGTTGACAACAATATCCGCTGTCAGCACTGCGTTTGCATTTGGTTCAGCATAGTTGTTCACAAGATTTGCAAAGGCGTATAATTCCTTTTCGTTGCTTATCTGATACACACCCTCAACAATGTCGGGAACATTTGAAACAAATTCAGGGTAATTTACACCCTGACAAAAATGGACATCTGAATTTGCGTTTTTCAAAGCGGTATTGAGCAGTTTGCATACAGTAGTGTCTTTAAATTCATTGCCTTTGTATTCAGCACAATCACTGCTAATAGTGCCACCATAATTATATCCGCACACGCCGCCGTTGTTTGTATAGCAGCCGGTTATTGTGCTGTAGCTTGAATTATATCCGCACACGCCGCCGACATAATCACCACCGCCGTTGACTGTGCCGATGTTGTAGCAGCCGGTTATTGTGCCGTAATTATCTCCGCACACGCCGCCGATACAATAATTAGTACCGCTGACTGTGCCGGTGTTATAGCAGCCGGTTATGCTGCCGTACAGATTCTGTCCGCACACGCCGCCGATATCATCACCTCTGCCGCTGACTGTGCCGGTGTTGTAGCAGCCGGTTATTGTGCCACCATGATTATATCCGCACACGCCGCTGACATAGTAATAACCGTTGAAATATGAATCTATTACACCTACATTTTTTATTTTGCCGCCTGAACCGAGGCAGCCGAACAAGCCGACATAGCTTGTGCTTAGATTATTGAAATACAAGCCACTGATTGTATGACCCTGTCCGTCAAATGTACCTGAATAATAGACATAGCCAGACGATGAGGATTTGTAATATCCAATGGGTGTCCAGTCGGTGAAAGTGCCGCTGTTTAATGTTCCGTCTGCTTTCAGCACACCTGTGTTGACAACAATATCTGCTGTCAGCACTGCTTTTGCACTGCCGTAATTTGCATTGTCATTATTGACCTTATCTGCAAACCAGTACAGCTCTGCCGCACAGCTTATCTGATACACGCCGTCAACAAGCTGTGGTGCGTGGATAAATACAGGGGATTTCACACCCTGATAAAAACGGACAGACGAGCCGTAATTTTTCAAAGCGGCATTGAGCAGTCCGCATACAGTAGCGTTTGTAAATTCATTGCCAGTGTATTTCTCGCAATTTGTTACGGTTCCGCCGGAATTATATCCGCACACATCGCCTTTGTTTGTATAGCAGCCGGTTATTGTGGTGTAATTATATCCGCACACGCCGCCGACAAAACCATTTGAGCTGCTGACTGCACCGATGTTGTAACAGCCGGTCATTGTGCCTGAAGTATTAGTAGTATTATTAGTACCATTCCATCCACTTACACCGCCGACACGAGAACGACCGTTGACACTGCCGGTATTGTAGCAGCCGGTTATTGTGTTGCGATTCACTCCGCACACGCCGCCGGCATAATTATAACTGCTGCTGACTGTGCCGGTGTTGTAGCAGCCGGTTATTGTACCGCTGTTATTCTCTCCGCACACTCCGCCGACATAAGAGTAACCTCTGAAATATGAATCAATTACACCTACATTTTTGATTTCGCCGTCAGTACCCAGACAACCGAACAAGCCGACATAGTTTGCGTTTGTATCATTGAAATACAAGCCGCTGATTGTGTGTCCCTGTCCGTCAAATGTGCCGATGTATTTATTATCATAGTTTCCAATGGGTGTCCAGTCGGTGAAAGTGCCACTGTTTAGTGTTCCGTCTGCTTTCAGCACACCTGTGTTGACAACAATATCCGCTGTCAGCACTGCTTTTGCACTGCCGTAATTTGCATTGTCATTATTGACCTTATCTGCAAACCAATACAGTTCCGCCGACGTGCCTATCTGATACACACCGTTGCCGTCTTTGTTTGGTGTTGTCGCTGTTATTCCTGCCGCCGAGGTTGAAACCGTGAAAGACGGCAAAACCGAACTTATTATTAAAAGTGTCAATAAAACCGCAATAAGCTTTTTTGTCGTTATTTTTACTTTACTTTTCAAAGCGTTTCCTCCTTTACTTAGCTATCAGAACCGTTTCAACATTTGCACCGTTCATTGCACTCTGGTCTTCAAGTGAAAATGTTGAAATTTTGATAACAGCATTATGTTCGCCTGTGTCAAGCGGCTTTGAAAGCGTTATGTTTGTTATTGCCTGACCGGGCGGTACAAGCTTTGACTTGTAAAGAGTTTCGCCCGTGTCTTTCAGTGCAAGCTCAAAGACAAAGTAACAGGGGTTGCCCTCAGGATTAAGCAGTGCCATAGTTACATCCGTCTGATTTGCGGGAATTGTAATTGACGGATAGCCGGGTATTTTTATTCCCTTTGCCTCGCCGCCCTTGTCCTCAGGCTTTGAACCTTCATACTTACCGGCGTTCGGGTCAATGTCGGGAGTTCCTACTTGTGATACCGTTGAGTTTTCAACCGTCGTACTTCCGCCGAACCAGTTCCCCCAGTTCAGTGCAACGACAATTCCTCCGACAACCAACAGCAGTACAACAACAGCAATTATAATATATTTCTTCTTGATAACTATGCTGTCGTTTTTTTCGTTTCCGTTATTCATTCTTGCTTTCTCCTCTCTGAATTTAAACAGCAAACCTTGACCGTGCTTTCGGGTTATATTTCATAACAAAGAGTTCAAGGGTTTCCTTCAACGTTTCTATCTGGGATTTCATATAGAATTCATCTTCAAACAGTGCATAATGTACACAGGCTCTTATCAGAATAAAAATCAGCGGTGTCAGCTTTTGATAGGGAATACCCAACCTGCCCTCTAAGATTTTTGCGTATTCTGTATAACGCTTATCAGCACCGGCAAAGAATTTCTTGCCGTATTCTCTGTATTTCGGGTGGGTATAGACCTGATACATCAGGCGGTATTTCTTGCCGTGTTTTTTTGCCGTCCAGTAGGGTATCTCGTCAATGAACCGCCACAAGTCATTTACATCTGTGGGAGCTTTCGCCATAAACTCATCTTCTACCTTACTCATACAATATTCGGTGGATTGGACAATAAGGTCGTCCAAATCCTTGAAATATGTATAAATCATAGATGTGTTATATCCGCAATGTTTAGCCAAGGTACGAATACCGGTGCCGTGCAAGCCTAACTCAGCAAAACCGTTAAAGCACTTTTCCATAAGTTCAACCTTTTTAGCGTTCCATTGTTCTTCTGTATAATTAGCCATCTGTCAGTCTCCTTAATTCAAATCGTTCGTGTTGAATAAAAGTATAACATATATTTGATTGAATTGCAATATTATTGATAACTATATGTCTTTTAAAGCAAAAAACAAGCGGCAACATAACTGCTGTCGCTTGTTTTCTGTTTTTAATTAGCTCTGCTACCGGAAAAATATTTTATTTTACGGTAAGTGTAAAGTATTTCTTAACCAATGTACCCTTTAAATCCTGTTCAATGCTCTCCTCATTTAAAAAAATTTCAATAAGAGTGAGGAGTTAAGGTTACATTGACTTTGAGGACAATTTTGGTATGGAAGTATTGCGTTTCTCCATAACGCTCATATATGCCGGACGGATAATTTTGTCAGTACATATAAGTTCTTCAATTCTGTGAGCCGACCAGCCGACAATTCGTGCAACGGCAAACATTGCGGTGTAAAGTTCCTGTGGAATACCGAGCATTTCATAAACAAAGCCGCTGTAAAAATCGACATTCGGACTAACGCCTTTATAGATATGACGTTTTTGTGCAATAATCTGTGGTGCAAGTTCTTCTATATTCTGATAAAGTGTAAAATCATATTCACGGTTTTTCTCGGCGGCAAGTTTTTCAACATATTTCTTGAATATACGCTCTCTCGGGTCTGACAATGAATACACTGCGTGTCCCATTCCGTAGATAAGTCCCTTATGGTCAAAAGCCTCTTTGTCAACGATTTTCGTAAGATATGCGGCAATTTCGTCCTTGTCGTTGTAGTCGCTGACGTGATTGCGTATGTCGGACATCATTTCCATAACCTTGATGTTTGCACCGCCGTGCTTTGGACCTTTAAGAGATGACATAGCTGCGGCAATCGTTGAATATGTATCTGAACCCGATGATGTAACTACTCTTGTTGTAAATGTTGAGTTGTTTCCGCCGCCGTGTTCCATATGAAGAATAAGTGCTGTATCAAGAACTTTTGCCTCAGTTGCGGTATATTTTTTATCTGGACGCAACATAAGCAGAATGTTTTCGGCAGTTGACAGATTCGGGTCGGGTCTGTGTATAATCATACTTTCCTGTTTTTCGTAATAGTTGTAAGCGTGATAAGCATAAACCGCAAGAATAGGAAACTCGCTGATAAGTGCTATACACTGGCGGAGTGAATTACTGACGCTTGTATCGTTAGCTTTGTCGTCATAGGACGCAAGAGTCAGAATACTCCTTGTCATAGAGTTCATAATATCACTGCTTGGTGCTTTCATTATTACGTCACGTGTAAAATGCGTAGGCAGTTTGCGGTATTCGCCTATTAAATTCTTAAATGCTGTCAGTTTTTCGTTATCAGGCAATTCGCCCATTAAAAGCAGATAAGCTACTTTTTCAAAGCCTTCTTCATTATCATCAAGGCTTTCAATCAGATTTTCAACACGGTATCCCCTGTACCACAGTTCGCCGTCACAGGAAACCTTTTTGCCGTTTTCAATTTTTGATGAAATAATCTTTGATATATTTGTAAGTCCGGCAAGAACACCATTGCCGTTTTCGTCACGGAGTCCCTTGTTTATGCCGTACTCATCATATAATCTCGGTGCAATATTGTCATTCTGACGGCATACGCTTTCAAGTCCCTGAAAATAATCATTCGTTGTCATTTGTCAATTCCTCCGTTTCTTCAAGTTCCGTACTCATAACGGTTTCAAGCTCTTTCATCATCTGCAAAAGCTGAATCATCTTTTTAATGCCGAATTTATCTATTACACGTCCGTAATAGTCTTTGAGCATTGTTTCCTGTTTTTCCATAAGATTTTTGCCCGAATCGGTTATGATAACATAAGTACCGTCAGCACCGTTTCCGTCGTGAGCCCACTGCACGAGTCCACGGTCACGGAGATTTGCGATAATTTTTGATGTCTGACGAATTGAAATCTGCATTTTGTCAGAAATGTCCTTTAAATATGTTCTGCCTGAATATATAGTTTCCTTTGAGGCTGTTTCAGCGATAATGTGCATAGCGATATATTCGGGCATATTGAGTTCCCTGAAAAACTGACGACGTTGTTCGCTGTTCATAAGATATTTACGGTAAATAAGTTCGTTTGTCAGTTCGGAAGAATTATTTTCATCTGGCATAATAACACTTTCTTTCATAAAAATTTAAACAATCTGTTCTTTTAATATTATTTGTTTGTCGCTGATAGATTTTTAAGATACATATTTACATTGTCAGTCGCCCGTCTGAGATAGTCTTTGAAATTTTCAAGTTCTTCCTCTGAAAAACCGCTGACTAAAATCGACTGAAATTGTTTCTGAACGTTTCGTGCGTCGTCGATAATATCCTTTGCGGTGTCGCAAAGCTGTAAATGAATCGTGCGGCGGTTACGTCCCTCGTATTCGCCTTTAAGATACCCACGTTCTTCAAGTTCTCTTACGGAAATTGACACGTGAGATTTTGTAATTTTCAGCTTGTTTACAATATCCTTTGCGGTGTCGTACTCTTTGTTTCCCGCAAGAAACAACAAAACAAGCAGTTCGGCTGATGTCAGACCGTATTTAAAGCATACGGGATTAAACAGTGCGGAATACAGTTCACGGTTTACATACATATTTTCAAGCATAATATTCAAAGTCAGTCACCTCCGATATTGTTATAAATTGAACAGTTTGTTTTTGAATAGTTTTATTTTGAACAGTTTAATTATAAACTTTTTAAAACCCTTTGTCAAGAAAATTTTTTACAGAGTTGAGAGTGAAGAGTGGAGTGTGGAGTTGTTATAAATGTATAATTAAAAATGCACCCATAACATATAAAATGTCACAGGTGCATTTTTAATTATTCATCTAAATATCTTTTCAGTTCTTCCACCAATAAATAAACTGTTGTTCCCGGGTCATATTCTGATGGTTTTTCCTTTTTTGAATTAAAAAAATCAGTCATTCTACGTTTTGCGTTTTTAATAGCTGTATTTACGCCGTCATAAGTATTAACCAACTCATATATATTTTCATAGTTCTTTTGATATTTACCATTTGCCAAGCCATACTGACTGAATATCTCATCTAACTTGTCATTCCATTCATTTCTATGCAAAGCAGAATCGCTGTAATTAAAATGCAGATATATCCAATACTCAAAAGACTGATTACTCCACGCTATTTTATATCCTCTGTTTATTCCGTCTTGTATAGCACGGTCAAAATCTTCAAAATCATCTTTATCAAAAACAACCCATATATTTTGATACATTACAGTTGCCTTATTAACTATCTCATCTGTTTTTTCTATCAGCTTACCCGTTGAGCGTCCCTCACCCCGTATATCAATAAACGGAAGTTCAACTATATCAACTGTTCCGCCGATTTTTTCCTGTATGAGTTTTTGTATTCCTTTGAAGTATAGCGGCTCTGTTTGCTCTCCTTCTGTAACAATAAGATATGAGTTAGCCTTTGGCTGCTTAAAACCTGATTTTCTTGGCTCTCTCTTTTTTCTGCGTTTTTTGAATAAATCATCAGTACCCACTTATTTACCCTCTTTCATTTCAAATTCTTTAATAAGTGGAATACCTCCATATACTCCTGACAAATAATCCTTTTCAAAAGACGCATCTGACCTCACTCTAAAATCCGACAATGCAGTCAGCTTTGAATATCCAAATTCGTCTTTTTGAACAAACCAAATCTGATCTCTCCTGAAAAACTTTTTGTCCATTAAGGTAGTGTCGTGCGTGGTATAAATCAGCTGAGCCGTAGAATTTTTGTCATAGAACAAATCAATGATAAACTTCAAAAGTAAAGGGTGAAGTTTTATATTTAATTCATCTACAAAAATTGACTTATTATTTAAAATCGCATTTCTGGCATAAATAAAAAATATAATACTTTTTATAGTTCCCTCGGATTCATAAAATAAGTTTAGTTTATACTCTTTCTTATCTTTTCCGATGTGAATTGTATAAAATTGAATATCTTTTTCGCTGTCATCATAGCTTATATCTTTAATGCCAGTATCAATGGCTGATAAAAATTTAATCAGCTTTTCTTTGTCATTATTGATTATGTGCGGTAAATGTTTATTTAAAATTGCGGGGTTTTCATAAAGATTTGTTGGAATGACTAATGTATCCATAATTCCTGAATATATTTCATTAAAAACTTTTGTCTTTAATTTTAACCTGTTAAAAAAAGATAACACTAATGTTTCCAGGGGAATTTGTTCTTTATACACATCACATTCTTTTCTTACCAAAGCCCCGAACCTGACTGAATTTGTCACTCTTTCAAAAACAGTAGATGTTCTGTTGGTTTTAATATTTTTTCTGTATAGCCATTCACTTACAACACATTCATTGTTATACTCAAATCCGTACTTATATTCAAAATCCCCAAGAATTTCTATAATCTGAAACTCTGAATTTTCCTTATCATCTTCAAATGAAAACGGACGATAATATTCTTCAATCGCATTCATTTCTCCGTCATCAACATTATTAAATGATTCAAGCAAGATGCTCTGAAAATAGTCCATAGCTAAACATAAATTGGATTTACCGCTTGCGTTTGCACCGTATATAGCAGCAACTTTAAGAAATCTTTCTTTTGTATCATCATTATAAATCAAATTATATTCGTGTTCTTTGTACGCATTGACTGCTGTCATATCCAAAACAGTTTCATCTTTAAACGACAAAACATTTTTAAGCATAAATTGCACTAACATTTCAAAACACCTCCCTATATATTATTATACTAATTTTTATAGTTATGTCAATAATTTTACGGATTTTTCGTAATTTTTTTGAAATAATCTTAAAAATATGAATATATTATATAATAAATCAATGTTACAACAATTATTTTTAATTTTTTTCAAAAAAGTGTTGACATATTAAAAATAATATGGTATTATAACAGAGTCGCAAGGATAAAGCATTGCGTGTTATATGACTTATGGAGAGGTATCGAAGCGGTCATAACGAGGCGGTCTTGAAAACCGTTTGTCTGCAAGGACACATGGGTTCGAATCCCATCCTCTCCGCCAAATTTAAAATCCCGATTCCTTTTTGGGAACGGGATTTTATAAATATTTTTATATGGTTTCACTAATGGAGGATTACTCAAGTGGTGAAGAGGCTCCCCTGCTAAGGGAGTAGGCCGGGAAACCGACGCGAGGGTTCAAATCCCTTGTCCTCCGCCAAAACAAAATCCGTTCTCGCAAGAGGACGGATTTTTTGTTTTGTATTATTCATTAAATGTATCTGCAAAATAGTGAAAATACAGCCTTTTTGTCATATTTCAGCTTATGGAATTTTCTGAAAAACGCTTTTTTAAATATTTTATTTTCATATCCTTTATAACGGCATTTTTCGCTATGGGATAAATGTTATCATTTTTAGCACAAAGAGAACAGTAAATCATTTGCGTGTTCTGCTTTGATTGTCAATTTTATCCCTGAGCATAACAGCAAGTTCACCCACAAAAAAAGGTAGCTGTCGCTGTTCAAATTTTATTGCTGACATTATTCCCATAACCGCAAGAATAAGATATGCAACTGATATTGCAACGGTTAAAAGTATTGTCACAATACTCTGTAAGGCAGGTGCAAACGCAAGAAGAAGATATAAAAGAAAATCCGATAAATAAAGCATTGTAAAACCACAAAACAGCACTCCGCCCTGAAATGTATGAAAACGCAGGTCGGGATTGTCTTTCTCAACAGCAAAATGACCTATTACAAAAAATATGCCTAAATATGAAATTGCAGACAAAAAGCGAATATTGCCGTTATTTTCGTCCATCATTCATCAGCCGCCTTTCCTGAAATAATTCGTTTCATACAGATATTTTATAATAATACATACAATATTTCAAGTATATGATGAAAGGCATTATTGATGTACGGAATAAAAAAATCAGATTTTTCATATAGATGTTGAGAAAAGAAACAGGAGGCTAAGCCTCACACAGAAAGGAATGAAAGCAAAATGACAGGATATTATCCTGAGGGCAGGCTTATCAACACAGTGGAGAACATCTCTGCAATGCAGTCGTTATCACAGCTTACTGACGCATATCACAACGGAAAAATTCTCGAAGCAAGAGCCGTTGTATGCGACTCATCTCACAATCTTATCGTTGACCTCGGCATTATGAAAGGCATTATTCCACGTGACGAAGGTGCAATAGGTATTCGTGAAGGTACGGTGCGTGATATTGCAGTAATTTCAAGAGTGAACCGCCCCGTATGCTTTGTTATTACCGATTTCAGAAAAAATGACGACGGCAAAACTGTTGCAATTCTCTCACGTCGTCTTGCACAGGAAAGATGTATGCGTGAATATGTTTCCACGCTTATCCCCGGAGATGTCATTGACGCAAAAATAACTCATCTTGACTCATTTGGTGCTTTTGCCGATATTGGCTGCGGAATTGTTTCGCTCATACCGATTGATTCAATTTCCGTTTCAAGAATTGACCACCCGAGTGAACGCTTTACTGTCGGTATGGAGATAAAAGCCGTCGTAAAATCCTTTGACAACGGACGCATAAGCCTTACGCACAAGGAACTTCTCGGCACGTGGGAGGAAAACGCATCACGCTTTGAAATAGGTGAAACCGTCGCCGGAATAATCCGTTCTATTGAAGATTATGGTGCATTTATTGAGCTTGCACCAAACCTTGCCGGTCTTGCCGAAATCAAAGAGAACATTCACGCCGGACAACAGGCAAGTGTTTACATCAAGAACATCATTCCGAGCCGTATGAAAATCAAGCTGATTATCATTGACACCTTTGACTATGAATATCAGCCACGTCAGCCCGAATACTTCTTTACAGGCACTCATATAGACAGCTTTTACTACTCCCCCGCCGTTTCCGAAAAAGTCATCGAAACCCACTTTGACCCCCCGCAAGTCTTAATGCGTAATGCTTAAACAGTGTGGAGTGTGGAGAGTGGAGTGTGGAGTTATTGTGCAGACGGTCAGTATGATGTGCTGATATAAAGTATTTTTTAACCGAAACTTTTTTCAACAAAATTAAACACACTTTATAAACCCCTGTCAGAAATATTTCCGACAGGGGTTCAATTTTATTTCCGCTTAGATTTACTTAACAAGAATATAGCATACGCAAGCGGCAAGAACAACGGCGGCTACAATAAGTATGCCTATATTTAAGCCTTTGCGTGTGGTTTCGGTTTTTTCAATTTTCGGGATAAGTTTTGATTTTTCAAGAACCGAAATAGTCGGATAAAGCATAACGGCAAGTGCGGAATTTAATACACCTTTAAAGAGATTGAACGGCAAGAATATCGGGATAAGCATTTGTACAACGGCTTCTCTTGGTATTCCCATATAAAGCGGTGTGATGAGATAATTCCATACAATCATTACAACCGTCATTGCAAGAGTTCCGGCAACAAGACCGATAACCGCATTTTTAAGACAAGGTTTTCTCTTGTGGAAAAGTGCGGCAACACACGCAAAACTTGCTGAGGCAAGAACATTCATAATTAAGCCTATCCAGCCTGTTGAACTGATTGTGACAAGTTCAATAAGCGAACAGACAACCGACATAAAAAATGCTGACAGCGGCCCGAATATAAAAGCGGCAAACACAAGTACAGCGTCCTTGAAATCCAGCGTTAAAAAGTTGAACATAGGAATATGCACAAAGAATGTTATCAGATAGGCTATTGCGGTCATAATCGCCATAATAGTCAGTTTCTTTACACGGAATGATTTTTCCGTGTGCATCAGTCTTGCGGTTTGTTCTGTTTTCATAATAACAGCACTCCTTAAAAATAAATTAAATTTATGCTATCAACGCAAAAAGTCCCACAAATTATATAAATAATCTGTGGGACGAAATTATACTGTGTAAGGCTACACTTTGCCTGTTGCAATATAAAAGGTCTTCTTTCATCCGGACTATACCGTCGGTATTGGAATTGCACCAATTCTGCAAAAAGCTCGTGGACTTATTCCCTTTCGGAAAATCACCACCGGTGAGGAATTGCACCTCGCCCCGAAGACAGCATTTTAAATTTGAATACATTATACCACGCTGTATTATATGTGTCAATAGCCGAAAAATCGACTTTATTTACAGGCACTGAGGAAAATATTTTTTATAATTTCGGGAGTATCAGGCAAATGCTTGTTTATTGCTGACAAAAGTTCGTTATAATTTACATTGTCTTTCAAAAATTCCGCTGTACCGCTTACGCTGTCACCTATTGCGATTTTGCCGCTTGCATAGCCGCCCATAGCGATATTATTCGCCAAAGCACAACCGCCAATGCTGTAAACTCCAATGGCAAGACCGCCTGTTGCAAAATATCCCAAAGCAACTCCACCGGCGGCAACTCCTCCGACTGCAACAGCACCAAAAGCAAGCAAGCCAAGTGACAATATACCGCCGGCA
>JAQXZA010000029.1 GCA_029226955.1 Clostridia bacterium
AAGTAATAACATTCACGGAATGCTTGAATATATCAAAAAAATAGTTCTTTGGGATTTTGATGAAATTTATCCCGATGTAAGATATTTTGACAGAAATATATTGGCATTTTGCTTTGAAGATGTTTACAGATATTCCAAAAAGCCGTTTGTGTTTTTGATAGATGAATGGGACTGCATATTCCGTGAATATCGCAATGACAAGGAAAGCCAGAATAAATATCTTGATTTTCTCCGTGATTTGCTGAAAGATAAAGATTATATTGCACTTGTCTATATGACGGGTATTTTGCCAATAAAGAAATATGGTACACATTCGGCTTTGAATATGTTTACGGAGTATTCAATGACTAATTCGGGAAAAATAGCAAATTCTGTCGGATTTACAGAGGAAGAAGTACAGAAGTTGTGTGAAAAATTCAATATGAACATCGATACAATGCGGTACTGGTATAATGGTTATCATCTCGGAAAATATAATCTTTATTGTTCCCGTTCTGTATCTACTGCAATTTCCAATGAAGAATATGACAGCTACTGGACACAGACCGAAACGTACGAGGCACTTGAAAACTACATTACAATGAATTTGTACGGCTTGAATGATGCGGTAAAACGTCTTGTTGCCGGAGAAAAAATCGAAATTGACCCACTTGGATTTACCAATGATATGGTAACGCTGACAAATCGTGATGATGTTCTGACTTTGCTTGTTCATCTCGGATATTTAGGGTATATTTTTCAGACAAAGGAAGTGTATATTCCTAACAAAGAAGTACGTGATGTTTATGTAACGAGTATGAATAAATCGGGTCAATGGAAAGAAACCGTTAAATTCATTAAAATGTCAAAAGAACTGACTAAACTTACAGAATCAAAAAACAGCGAAAAAGTAGCAGAAGTCATTGAACAGGTACATCGTACAGAAATTGCCCCAATACATTACAACAATGAACAGAGTTTGAGATATGTTGTGCTTTTGTCATATTTTTATTCGAGGGAACGCTATAACATAATTCAGGAAATGCCGTCAGGTGATGGATACGCTGATATTATGCTTGTTCCAAATTTTCAGAATCCCGATGGTATTCCAATTATTATTGAACTGAAATGTAACGAAAGTCCCGACGCAGCAATAAATCAGATTAAAAATAAACACTATTATGACACAATCAAAAATTACAATAAAGTTTTGCTGGTTGGCATTTCTTACGATAAAAAGACGAAAAAGCACAAATGTGTAATTGAAGAATATGCTATAAATTAACAGATAAAAATGCACAGAAAGGAGAAGTATCTATGAGTTACTATCTCAATCCTGACAATGAAGCGTACAAAAGTATCATTAAAAGCAAAGTTTTTGTTGATAAGTCAGAACTTATTGCATTTACTAACAGTTGTTTAAGGTTATATGATTCAAAGAACATCTGCGTCAGCCGACCGAGAAGATTTGGAAAAACGGTTAATCTCAATATGCTTGCGGCATATTACAGTATGGGTTGCGACTCAAAGGAAATTTTCGATAATCTTAAAATCTCCACAGACCAAAGTTACAAAGAACACCTCAACAAATACAATGTCATAAAAATCAATATGCAGGAGGCATTGTCAAGAAGTAATAACATTCACGGAATGCTTGAATATATCAAAAAAATAGTTCTTTGGGATTTTGATGAAATTTATCCCGATGTAAGATATTTTGACAGAAATATATTGGCATTTTGCTTTGAAGATGTTTACAGATATTCAAAAAAGACGTTTATATTTTTGATAGATGAATGGGACTGTATATTTCGTGAATACCGCAACGACAAGGAGAGCCAGAATAAATATCTTGATTTTCTGCGTGATTTGCTGAAAGATAAAGATTATATTGCACTTGTTTATATGACAGGTATCTTGCCGATAAAGAAATATGGCACACATTCAGCCCTGAATATGTTTACGGAGTATTCAATGATGGAGTCTATTCCAATTTCATGGAGTGCCGGATTTACGGAAGAAGAAGTACAGACTTTATGTAAGCAATATGGCGAGAATATAGATACAATGCGATATTGGTACAATGGTTATATTCTTGATGATGTCAAGCTGTATTGTCCACGCTCAGTATCAACGGCATTAAGCAAACATCATTATGCTGATTATTGGACACAGACCGAAACATACGAGGCACTTGAAAATTATATTACAATCAATTTATATGGATTGAATGATGCAGTCAAACGTCTTGTTGCCGGAGAAAAAATCGAAATTGACCCACTTGGTTTTACTAATGATATGGTAACGCTTACAAACCGTGATGATGTTCTTACTTTGCTTGTTCATCTCGGATATTTAGGGTATATTTTTCAGACAAAGGAAGTGTATATTCCTAACAAAGAAGTCCGTGATGTTTACGTAACAAGTATGAACAAATCAGGTCAATGGAAAGAAACCGTTAAATTTATTAAAATGTCAAAAGAACTGACTAAACTTACAGAATCAAAAAACAGCGAAAAAGTAGCGGAAGTAATAGAACAGGTACACCGCACAGAAATTGCTCCGATACATTACAACAATGAACAGAGTTTAAGATATGTTGTGCTTTTGTCGTATTTTTATTCGAGGGAGCGTTATAACATAATTCAGGAAATGCCGTCAGGTGACGGATATGCCGATATTATGCTTGTTCCGAATTTTCAGAATCCTGACGGTATTCCAATTATTATTGAACTGAAATGTAACGAAAGTCCCGAAACAGCAATAAATCAAATCAAAAACAAACACTATTATGACGCACTGAAAGATTATAACAGTGTTCTTCTTGTTGGCATTTCTTACGATAAAAAGACGAAAAAACACGAATGTGTAATTGAAGAATATGTTATGTAAAATTTTACTTTTTAAAATTACGGAAAAATATTTGCTTATTTTATAAAATATATGGATTTTTTGAAAAAAATGTGCTATTATTATTGGTAATGTGCGAGCATTTCAAACGAATTAAATATAGTTTATTCAAAAAATACTTATACAGAATTGAAAATTTCTTAAAAGGGAGTTTTAATCAATGGAAGAAACCAAAAGAATGATACTTGTAACATCACCGCCAGCTTGCGGAAAAACTAAGCTGTCAAAAAAACTTGCAACAGAATTGAAACATATCGTTTATCTCGATAAAGACAGTCTTATTCCGCTTTCAAAGCAGATTTTTGCGGTCGCAAATCAGCCATACAACAGAAGTTCGGATTTTTTTGAAAAGGAAATCCGTGACTATGAATATGTTGTAATTGTTGATATGGCACTTGAAGCACTCAAATACGAAAATACCGTCCTTGTAAATGCACCGTTCACACGTGAAATACGTGATATGGACTATATCAACAATCTTAAAGCAAAACTTGCTGAGGTTGGTGCAAAACTGTCTGTTGTATGGATTGTGACCGACCCTGAGGTTTGTCATCAGCGTATGATTGACAGAGCGTCTGACCGTGATACGTGGAAACTTGAACACTGGGACGAATATATCAGTTCACAGAATTTCGTTATTCCGGAAAATCTCCGTGACCCCGACGACGACGAAAGTCTTTTGCTTTACTATAACTCAACGGACGAAATGGCTGACGAATCTTTTGCAAAACTTATCAAGATTTTTGAGAAAGAATAATTTTGCAGTGAATTTCAGTGCTGTAAGGCATATTTTTCTTGTAAAAGAAAAGCGTTAAAAGCAAATTTAATATTGAAACGTTGCGGCTTTAATGGTATAATAATACAGTTAAAGCCGCATTTTTTATGCTGATATATAATAAAAGCCGTTTTTTGAGCCGAAAATTTACATTATGCCGTTATTTTAAGCTGTAATGCGGCACAATAATATAAAACGGTTGTGAAAGGATAAGAGAAAATGATAAGAGAAAACACATACCGCACACATTATTGCGGAGATCTCAGAGAATCAGACATAGGCAAAGATGTCAGGGTTGCCGGCTGGGTTGAAAATATCCGTGACCACGGCGGCGTTATGTTCCTTGATATTCGTGACCATTACGGCGTTGTACAGGTTGTTGTACACGACGAAAAACTCCTCGAAAATGTAAACAAGGAATGTACCGTAACAGTCAGTGGTAAAGTCACAAAGCGTGATGAAGATACAATAAACCCGAAAATTGCAACAGGTACAGTTGAAATTCATTCCGACAATCTCACGGTTCTCGGTAAATCACTTTCAAATCTTCCTTTTGAGGTTCAGACATCAACCGAAACCAAGGAAGATGTAAGACTTAAATACCGTTTTCTTGACCTGAGAAATAAAAAAGTTCATAACAATATCGTTCTTCGTGCTGAGGTTATTTCGTTCTTACGCAAGAAAATGACAGAAATGGGATTCCTTGAAATTCAGACGCCTATTCTTTCAGCGTCATCACCTGAGGGTGCAAGAGATTATCTTATTCCGAGCAGAAAACACAAGGGAATGTTCTATGCACTGCCACAGGCTCCGCAGATTTTCAAACAGCTCCTTATGGTTTCAGGATTTGACAAGTATTTTCAGATAGCACCGTGTTTCCGTGATGAAGACGCAAGAGCCGACCGTTCACCAGGTGAATTTTATCAGCTTGACTTTGAAATGGCTTTTGCAGAACAGGACGACGTTTTTGCCGTTGCTGAGGAAGTTCTCTATGAAGTATTCACAAAGTTCTCAAAGAAAGAGGTTTCAAAGCCGCCTTTCAGAAGAATACCTTATGCAGAGGCTATGCTGACTTATGGTTCGGATAAGCCTGATTTACGCAATCCTTTGCTTATAAAGGACATAAGCGATATGTTTGTTGAAACGGATTTTGCACCGTTCAGAAAAAAGACTGTAAGAAGTATAAACGTACCGAATGCTGCCGCTCAGTCGAAAAAGTGGTTCAAGAATATGGAAGAATTTGCACTTTCAATCGGTATGAAGGGACTTGGATATGTCAAGGTTCGTGACGATATGACCTTTGATGGTCCTATTGATAAGTTCCTCAAAGAAGGCGACAGGGAAAAACTCATTGAGATAAACAATTCAAAAGCCGGTGACGTAATCTACTTTATTGCCGACACAAAGGACAATGCTCCTAAACTTGCCGGTCAGATAAGAACAGAAGTTGCAAAACGTCTTAACCTTATTGATGAGAGCCGTTTTGAAATGTGCTTTATTACCGACTTCCCGATGTACGAAATTGACGAGGAAACAGGCAAGGTAATATTCACACACAATCCGTTCTCAATGCCACAGGGCGGTATGCAGTCACTCCTCGAAAAAGACCCGACAGAAGTTCTTGCTTATCAGTACGATATAGTATGCAACGGTGTTGAACTTTCATCAGGTGCTGTCCGTAACCACGACCTTGATATTATGGTTAAAGCATTTGAAATTGCGGGATATTCGGAAGATGTTCTCAAAGATAAATTCAAGTCACTTTACAATGCCTTCAAATACGGAGCTCCTCCACACGCAGGTATGGCACCGGGTGTTGACAGAATGTTAATGCTCCTTGCGGAAGAAGAAAATATCCGTGAAGTTATCGCATTCCCGATGAACAGCAACGCACAGGATTTACTTCTCGGTTCACCGACAGAAGTAACCGAACAGCAACTCCGTGAAGTCCACATCAAAATCAGATAAAATCAGTGTGGAGTGTGGAGAGTGGAGTGTGGAGTTGTGTGACCGTTAGCTTGTTGTGTTATTGGTAGTTTGTTGTAACAATAACTAATGGTGCAGAAAATGACTTATTAAGTATAAATGCAAAATTACAGTTGAGGAAGGGGATAGTTTTTATGGTAACACGTGAAGAAATAATGAAAATAGCAGTGCTTTCAAAGCTCTTTGTTGCTGATGACGAAATAGACAAACTGACAGAAGATATGTCAGAAATTATTTCTTTTGCAGATACAATCAATAATGCCGCAGATGAGGGCGTTGAGTTCGATAATATTAACAACCTGTCAAATGTATTGCGTGAAGATACGGTAAAACCGTCACTTGACAGAGAGAAAATTCTTGCCAATGCCAAGGACAATGACGAGGGCTGTTTCCTTGTTAAAAATCACGCATAATGAATATTTGCAGAGGTGAAGAAAATGAGCGAGAGCAAAGGAACAATAAGAAAACTTAATGAAATGCTTTCCGACAGGGAAATATCCTGTAAGGAACTTACACAAAAATATATTGACGCAATAGAAAAGGACAATTCGGCACTCAATGCTTATGTAACACTAACACCCGAACTTGCACTTGAAACCGCCGAAAAAGTCGATAAAAAAATTGCCTCAGGCGAAAAAATCGGACTTCTTGAAGGTATTCCGATGACGCTCAAAGACAATATCTCAACAGACGGAATACGCACAACCTGCTGTTCAAAAATCCTCAACGATTATGTTCCGATTTATGACGCAACAGTGTGGGAAATTCTTAGAAAACAAAATGCCGTTCTTCTCGGCAAGACAAATATGGACGAGTTTGCAATGGGTTCATCTTGTGAAACATCTTGCTTTGGCGGTGCAAAAAATCCGCACAATATCAACCACGTTGCCGGAGGAAGTTCGGGCGGTGTTGCCTCAGCAGTAGGCGGAAATATCGCCGTTTACGGTCTTGGTTCGGATACAGGCGGTTCAATACGTCAGCCGGCAAGTTTTTGTGGTATTGTAGGTTTAAAGCCAACTTATGGTGCAGTTTCACGTTACGGACTTATCGCCTATGCGTCAAGTTTTGACCAGATAGGACCTATTACCACAAATGTTGAAGATACTGCACTTGTTTTTGACGCAATTTCTCAGTATGACGAAAAAGACTCAACATCACAGGGACGAAAAGGCGGTGCTGTTTCGGATTCACTCAGAAACGACATCAAGGGTATGAAAATCGGTATTGCAAGAGAATATCTTGACGGTATCCGTGACGATGTAAAACAGGCTATTGAAAAAGCTGCAGAGGTTTATAAGTCACTCGGTGCTGAAATAGTTTATTTTGACTTGCCGGCACTTAAATATGCACTTCCTGTTTATTATATTCTTGCCTGTGCTGAGGCATCATCAAATCTCGGTCGCTATGACGGCATACGTTACGGCTTTAAGGCTGAGAAATACAATGATGTAAACGATATGATTAAAAAGACAAGAAGTGAGGGTTTTGGTGAAGAAGTAAAGAGAAGAATACTTCTTGGCACTTATGTTTTAAGCTCGGGTTACTATGACGCTTATTACAAAAAGGCACAGAACCTCAGAGGAACAATAGTAAATGCCTTTAAAAATGCGTTTAATGCGTGTGATGTAATTCTTGCACCGACTGTTCCTATGACGGCTTTTGAAAACGGTCACGCAGTAAGCGACCCCGTTGAAACTTATCTGACCGATATATGCACAGTACCTGTAAATATTGCGGGACTTCCGGCTGTTTCAATTCCTTGCGGATTCAATGCAAAGGGTATGCCGATAGGTATGCAGCTTATCGGAAATACATTCTGTGAGTCAACAATACTCAATGCCGCCTGGCAGTATGAAAATGCCACACGTGCAGATGTATTCAAATCAGCGGATTTCGGCGTAAAGCTGTAATGCTGACATATTCAAAAGCAAGAAAGGAATGAAACAGTTATGAAATATGAAATGGTCGCTGGTTTTGAAACACACGTAGAACTTGCAACAAATACAAAAATATTCTGCTCCTGTACAACACAGTTCGGCGGCGAACCGAACACACACTGCTGTCCTGTATGTATCGGACTTCCGGGAACACTTCCGAAACTCAACAAAAAAGTTGTTGAATACGCAATAAAGGCTGGTCTTGCAACAAATTGTGAAATTGCCGAAATTTCAAAAATGGACAGAAAAAACTATTGCTATCCCGACCTCCCGAAAGCCTATCAGATTTCACAGTTTGATATGCCGCTTTGCAAAAACGGATATATTGAACTCTCTAACGGCAGAAAAATCCGCCTTACAAGAATACACATAGAAGAAGATGCCGGAAAACTTGTACACCGCAAGGGCGACACTCTTGTTGATTATAACCGTGGCGGTGTTCCGCTTATCGAGATTGTTTCCGAGCCTGACATTCGTACAATCGACGAGGCAAGGGAATATGTCGAAAAATTACAGCTTATTATGAGATATATAGGTGTTTCCGACTGTAAAATGCAAGAGGGTTCAATGCGTTGTGACGTTAATATTTCGGTTCGCCCTGTCGGCAGTGATAAACTCGGCACAAGAACCGAAATTAAAAATATGAACTCAATAGCATTTATCGCAAAGGCTATGGAATACGAATTTAACCGTCAGGTTGATTTGATTGAAAGCGGCGAAAAGGTTGTTCAGGAAACACTCCGCTATGACGACGTAACAAACACAACATCAAGTATGCGTGGCAAGGAGGACGCAAATGACTACCGTTATTTCCGTGACCCTGACCTTGTTACAATCAATGTTCCCCGTGAAAAAGTCGAGGAGATTAAATCACAACTTCCTGAACTTCCGACTCAGAAACTCAAAAGATATGTTGAGGAACTCGGACTTCCCGAGGCTGACGCACAGTTACTCACAAAATACAGAAAAATTGCCGAATATTACGAAAAGGCAATAAAAGATACAAAAAATCCGAAAACCGCCGCAAACTTCATTATCGGGCAGATTTTCAGCCGCATTGAAAATGAAACCGAAAAGGAACAATTCAACATCAATGTATCGGCAGAAAGTCTTAACGAACTTATTAAGCTGATTGACGACGGCAAAATTAGAATGAATCTTGCAAAGTCAACACTCGAAAAAATGCTTGATACAGGCAAAAAAGTTACCGAACTTCTCTCAGAAAGCGATATGACTGGACTTGACGAAAACGCACTTCTTGACCTTTGCAGACAGGCTGTTGAATCAAATCCTAATGCCGTTTCGGACTACAAAAACGGCAAAGAAAAGGCAATTAAAGCACTTGTCGGCTTTGTTATGAAAAACAGTCGTGGCAAGGCAGACGCAGTTGCCGCCGAAAACAAAATCAAAGAAATCATAATGTAATTCGTAATTCGTAATGCGTAATTCGTAATTATATTATGACCGAAAACGTGTACGTTGAAGTGAATTTTTTATGATGATAACTTAAAATCTTAATAAAGCAAAAAAATTGCCCGTGATATTTTAGTCACGGGCATTATTTTTTTTAATGAATAATTATTCACGAGGCGGAAATAAACTGACGGTTGACATTAACTCCACACTCCACACTCCACACTCCACACTCGACTCTCCACACTGATTACGGTGCATTTGATTTTGCTATTGTTTCAATCTGGTCACGGATTCTCAGGAATGCGTCGGCAACAATGGGGTCGAATTTTTTGCCACGAAGTTTTTCTATGTCTTCAAATACGACAGAGGCAGGCAAGGCGGCTTTGTAGCTGCGTTTTGCGACAAGTGCGTCAAAATAGTCCGCAATAGTCATAATTCTTGCACAAAGCGGAATCTGTTCGCCCTCAATGCCGTATGGATAACCCGAACCGTCCCAACATTCGTGGTGATAAAGTGCAACCTGTTTTGCGACTTTAAGGAACTGTTCGTCCTCAATATCGGACATTGATTTTTCGATAAGTTCTTTGCCTTTGATAGTATGATTTTTTATTTCGGCAAATTCGCTTTGAGTAAGTCTGCCGGGTTTGCACAAAATTGCGTCAGGAATGGTTATTTTACCTATATCGTGCAGTGGTGCAGACATCATTATGTCGTGCATATATCTGTCATCAAGAATATCGTCATAATCGCCGTGACGTTTAAGTTCGGAAATAAGAGCGGCTACATATTCGCTTGTGCGTTTTACGTGTTTGCCGGTACTGCCGTCACGAGCCTCAATAATTTCCGCAAAGCTGATGATAATCTGACTTTGCATTGTTTCAATCTTGTTGACCTTTTCGGTTACGCTTGCGTCAAGTTCACTTCTGCGTGAATCAACCGAATAGTATATTCTGCTTGTATAAATTGCCGGAACAATAAAGCTGATTGAACAATTTATTACGAGAAGTATGAAGGTTATTATGTCCGGAAGAATATAAGGAGGATTATAGTCGTTGAAGAAAATCAGAAGGAATATAAATATTACTGATGCAGCAGCGATTATTCCCATTTTTATGTATTTAAAGATTTTACCGTCCTTGCGTATAAATGCCGTTACAAAAATCAGCGGAATCATAAGATACTGAAATCCCGAGTGGAGTCCGAAAAATACAATACCGCAAATCTGATGAAGAAACAGTTCAAACACCATTACAAGAGTACAGGGCAACCACGACCCTTTGAAATGTTTCAGCAGTATGACAAACGTAGCATACAAAAGTACACATATTCCGTCAAACAGAACCATAGTGAATATTGATTGTAGTGAAAAAATAATCAGATAAGCAGTATGTAAAAGCAGACACGCCAGAAAAAGCATATTCAGCGGTGCTGTAATTGCGGCATAAGCCTCATAGTCCTTATCTTCATTATATGAAGGTGTTCCAAGAAAAAAATCAAGAATTTTGTTATGCATAATAAATTATTGCGAATGTTACAAAAACACTGCTCTCCTTTAATCAATTTTTTATTTTAAAATAATGTTTTATTCTCACAAACTAAAAGAAAAAATAAAACAAAATTCAAATATTTATATGTTATATTATACTATAATTTTTCATAGTATTCAATAGCATTTGTATAAAACTTTTAAATATTTTGTATGTTTTTGCGGTTAAAGCATATTGAGGTGACGGTATGTTTGTTTCACTGAGAATAAATAAGGTTATTTTGTCGGTTGCAGCGGCGGTTCTTGCCGTTGTTGTGTGTCTGTGTACTGTGTCGGGAGGTGCTTTACCGGCAAGCAGTGAAGTTAAGCCGATTAAACTTGCTGTAATAATGTATCACGGACTGATAAAGGACAGCAGTCTGCAAAATCAATATATGATACACCCCGATTATTTTGAAAGTGACCTTAAATATCTTAAAGAAAACGGCTACAATACAATAGTAGTTCAGGATTTGATTGATTATTTTGAAAAAGGAACGCCTTTGCCCGAAAATCCCATTATGCTTACATTTGATGACGGCTATTACAATAATTATTACTATGCTTTTCCACTGCTTAAAAAATATAATTCAAAGGCGGTAATTTCACCGATAGGCTATACGGCTGACGCTGTTCAGGGAACAGGAAAGAAAAATCCCGCATATTCTCAGTGCGACTGGAACGAGTACAGGGAAATGGTAAACTCAGGACTTGTCGAAATTCAAAACCATACATTCAATCTCCACAAAAATGAAAACGGCAGAAAAGGTGCGTCAATCAAAAAGGGCGAGGATTTTGAAACATACAAAAAAATTCTCGTTGAGGATTTGACGAAATTCAACGACCGTATGTATGAAGAACTCGGAAAAAAACCAACAGCCTTTACTTTTCCGTTTGGTGCAAAAAGCGAATCGACAGTTAAAGTTGTAAAAGAAATGGGCTTTAAGGCTATGCTTGACTGCGAGGAAAAAATAACAGAAATTTCAACAGAGGAGGACTTATACAATATCCACCGTTTTCTCCGCCCGAATAATATGTCAACAAAAGACTTCTTTGAGAATAAAGTAAAAATAGCAGCGTGATATAAAATTAAAAATTGAAAGTGGAAAATGGAAAATTACTGTGACATTAAACCTATGGCAGAAAATAAATAATTACGCATTACGCATTACGAATTACGCATTATTTACAGGGGGTAGGTTATGCCGAGTGTATTTTTAAGTCCGTCAACTCAGGAATATAATCCTTATGTTGACGGCGGAACAGAAGAATATTATATGAATCTTATTGCTGACGCAATGATACCGTATTTATTGGCAAGCGGAATTGAGTACGGACGAAATGACCCGAATCAGACGGTTATAGGTTCTATTGCAATGTCAAATGAGGGAAACTACAATCTTCATCTTGCAATTCATTCAAATGCCGCATCAGGCGAAAATTCAGGAAAAGTGCGTGGAGTACAGGTGTATTATTATCCGTACAGCGAACAAAGCCAACGAGCCGCAAACATCTTTGCAAATAACTTTAAGGAAATTTATCCCGAACCTATGAAAGTGAAAACTATTGCAACAACATCTCTTGCGGAGGTTGTACGCACAACAGCACCGTCAATTCTAATTGAGGTTGCATATCACGATAATCCTGAGGACGCACAGTGGATAAGGGATAATATAAATCAGATAGCCGAAAATCTTGCAATATCAACAGCCGATTTTCTTGGTGTTCAGGAGGAAGAACCCACAGGCATAAAAGAGGGAATTGTCACAACTCAGTTTTCAAACCTTAATCTCAGACAACAGCCGTCAGAGGAGGCGGAAGTTATTGCAAGAATACCAAAAGGTACAAGAATTACAATTCTCGGTCAGGACGGAAGATGGTATCTCGTGTCATACAACGGACGACAAGGTTATGTTTTAGAAGATTATGTAACGCTTGTATAAATAAAAATTTTCAAAAAACTTGCAAAAAATACTTTACAAAACAAAAAAACTATGATATATTATTAAAGAAATAAGAATGATTATCGTTTTAAAGAAGGTGACACTATGCAGACCAAAAGAAATTTCAGTGCAAAGCGTGAGGCAATATATAACACTATTGCATTAACAAAAAATCACCCGACAGCCGAATGGGTTTATGAACAGCTTAAACCGCAGATTTCCGACCTGAGTTTAGGAACGGTTTACCGTAATATTTCCGTATTAAGAAATATGGGACTTATTAAATCCGTCGGAGTTGTTGACGGTCAGGAACGGTTTGACGCAGATGTGTCACAACATTCTCATTTTATATGCAAAGGCTGCTTTAAAATTATTGATGTTCCTGTACGAAACACTATTGCTGACGGTAATATGTATGTTTGCGTAGAAAAACAATGCGATGTTAAGGTTCAGAGTCATAGTGTTACTTTTTATGGCTTGTGCAGTGAATGTGCAAAAAAACAGCAGCAGCAATAAAACGCTTATCAATATCATTACGATATTTGATATATAAATTTTAAAAAACGGAGGATTTTATCGATGAAAAAGTTTGTATGTTCAGTATGCGGATATGTTTATGAAGGCACAGAGGCTCCTGAGGCTTGCCCACAGTGCAAAGCACCAAAGGAAAAATTCAAGGAAGTAAAATCAACAGGTTCTTTTGCAACAGTTCACGAAGTAGGTGTTGCACAGGGTGTTGACAAGGAAATTTATGACGGTCTTGTTGCTAACTTCAACGGCGAATGTACAGAAGTAGGTATGTATCTTGCAATGGCAAGAGTAGCTGACAGAGAAGGCTATCCTGAAATTTCAGCAGCATTCACAAAGTACGCTTTTGAAGAGGCTGAACACGCTGCAAAGTTTGCTGAACTTCTCGGAGAAGTTGTAACAGACAGCACAAAGAAGAACCTTGAACTTCGTGCAGAGGCTGAGGAAGGTGCTTGTGCCGGCAAGTTTGAACTTGCTAAGAAGGCAAAGGCTCTCAATCTTGACGCTATCCACGATACAGTTCACGAAATGGCTAAGGACGAGGCTCGTCACGGTGCCGGTTTTGCAGGACTCCTCAAAAGATATTTCGGCGAATAATTCATTCCCACAATAAAACACTGACTTCACACTGCCGTATTCATCACCCTGATGTTTACGGCGGCGTTTTTTTAATGCGTAATTCGTAATGCGTAATGCGTAATTATTTAAATTCAGCGAAAACAGCGGTGGTCACACTCACTCCACACTCCACTCTCCAAACTCCACACTAAAAAAATCACTGCCCGGAAATGTTTCCGAACAGTGACTTTTTGTTTAAAAAACAGAGTATGTAAATCAGAACTGGTTTTGCTGATTCTTGTATGCACCGATGATGTAGAGTACAGGAAGAGCAAGACCTGTAAGAAGGCTGAAGAACTGGAAGTCACCGCCACCGATAAGTGTGAAGATATTGCCTAAAATGCACATAACAGCAACGAGAATACCCCATATCATACAAACTTTTGCCTTTTCAGGTTTTTGAGCATTAGCAACACCGATAATACCGGCAACAAGCTCTACAACAGAACTTAAAAGTGCGAGAAAACCTCCGACATAAAGCAGAGTGAGATCCTTTGCAACATAAGAAGTTGCACCAACTGCATTTGAAAATGCATTCAATGCACCAATACCCATCAGAGCTATGATTGACACAACAATTGCGATTGAGCCAAAGATAATCATAAGGATACCGGTAACTTTAAGAAATTTTGAACCGTTTGCCATAAATACATTCCTCCTGAATAATAAATAAAATTTTTTATTTCGTCAGACAATTACTGCCTGAAAAAACCTTATTTTACCGAAAATCACAAAAGAAAAGCGTCCTTGTGTAAAGACTATGTAAAGAGAAGATAAAAATTGTTTTTTGACATTGTCGGTGATTTGTCTATAAAATAATTATACCATAAATTCTGTAAAAATCAACAATATTTTCAAAATTAAGGATATTATAGTATGATTAACAGGTTATATGTACAAAATAATGGAAAATTTGTGCATAACAACAGAATGATTTTGATTTAAGTTAATGCCTGAATATTTAAATTTCTTTGAATGAATTACAATATAATTACGCATTACGCATTACGAATTACGAATTACGAATTAACTCCACACTCCACTCTCCAAACTCCACACTGTTAAGGGTATGTACTTTTGTTGAGGATTGTGGTATAATGGTTCAGTATGTAGTGTGTAATCAGTGTGAAATGCTGATATTTGTCTGAAACGAAAATTTATAAGGAGTGCTTTGGAAATTATGAAAAAAGGTGTTTTTTCATCAATTCTTGCGGCAGTGCTTATTGCGGCAGTTTTTGTACTGCCTATAATAAATTCAAAATTCAATTCAAAAAATAAAGACGGCGATAAAATAGACAAGGCAACATCTGTTATAACCGAAAGCAAACACCCCGAAAACTCAAAAACTCAAACTCCAATCGTCAATAATGATAAGGTTGTTACGTTTATAGTTACAGTAAAGGGAAATTCACTGCTTGATACGGTTATTTCGTCAAACGGAAAATACAAAAACACCGTTGAACTGCTTATGTCGGACGACTCAAAGGCATATTGTGACGCAATCAAAAAAACTCAGGCGGTAGTAAAGGCGAGTATTCAGAAAATTATTCCTGAATCGGATTTTTCAGGCTGTTATACTTATACCGCCGTTATGAACGGTTTTACTGTAAAAGCACCATACGGTTCAATGGAAAAAATCAGAAAAATAAATGATGTAGCTGATGTTGCCGTTGCCTGTTCACAGTATTATAATGCGGCACTTGATACAACAGATATGTATGAAGATACAAAAAATATGCTTAATCTGTCTTATGCCTACAAAAGCGGCTATTCGGGCGAAAAAACGCTTATTTCGGTAATTGATGATTCTTTTGACTGTATGAACGGTGCTTTTTCGGCAGTACCGTCACAGGTAAAATACACTCAGGATATACTGAATAATATTTTCAGTGCCGTAACATTTAATACTGAAAATTTCACTATGCCGGATTTATACAAGAATGATAAAATTATTTTTGCATATGATTATGCCGACCACGATAACGATACTTACTGTTCGGGCAAAAATCACGGCACAGGTGTTGCCGGCACAGCCGCCGGAAATAACGGCAAAGATGACGAAAATGCTTTTCTTGGTACAGCTTATAATGCACAGTTGGCATTGATGAAAGTTTGTTCCGACAGTACAGACAGTTTTACTGACGACAGCATTATTGCCGCACTTGATGACAGCGTAAAAATCGGTGCAGATGTCATAAATTGCAGTTTTGTTTCTGACGGAGAACTGAAAAATACACAGCTTTTTGATGGTATTTATCAGAAAATTTCACAGACAGGAATATACATTGCCGCCGCATCAGGAAACAGCTCATACAACAAAAATCTTGCACAAAACGGCAATATGAACTCGTCTGTTGTTGACTATGGCACAACAGGTTGTCCGTCAGTTTTTGAGAGTGTTCTCTCGGTCGGCGGATTTAATTCCGAAAAATATGCATCAAAATATTTTCTTGCAGACGAAAAAACCGTAAGATACAGTGATATTAAGGTAATCGGTGCAAATGGCGGTCTGATTAAAGACACAAAGTTCTTTGCCGATACGCTGACAGCTAAAACGGAATATGTTTATCTCAATGCTGACGGCGAAACAAAAGACTATGAAAATATTGATGTCAGGGGAAAGATTGTAATAATAAATAGCGGAAAAGGCATACTTTCCGAAAAGTGCAGAGTTGCATACATCAATGGTGCAGTTGCCCTTGTTATTATCGGTTCGGACGAAAAAGAATATTTCAGGTATATGGACGAAAAATACATTCCTGCTGTTTTTGTTGAAAATTCATACAAAAGCTATTTCAGCGAAAATCCGGAAGGCAAAATAATCCCGAAAAGTGATTATAAGCTGTTTTCGGATAAACAGGGCGGAAAAGTCAGTGATTTTTCATCATACGGTGTAACTTCCGACCTCAGACTTAAACCCGAAATTCTCGCACCGTCAACGAATATTTATTCACCGTCGGACGATAATTCCTATTCTATATACAGCGGAACATCAATGTCAGTGTCGTTTGTTTCAGGTGCGGCGGCAATAATAAGACAGTATATTCAGGACAATCCGTCACTCAGCACTATGACATCAGTCGAACAGAACAAATATATATCTTCACTGCTTATGAGTACGGCAGATGTAATAGAATATTCGGACGGTTTGTACTATACGCCACGTGTACAGGGTTCGGGTATGATGAATATTCAGAAAGCACTTTCGTCACAATGTTATCTTACTGTCAGGAATTACGACAAGCCGAAAGCCGAACTCAAAGATAACAAAGACGGCAGTTATATATTTGAATTTACGGTTCATAATAATTCAGAGAAGAATGTAAAATATAATTTAAGCTATGCAATTCAGACGGATAAGCCTTATGTAAATGATGATTCTGAAATATACAACAGTCTTGTGCCGACATCACTCTATGATTATGCTGACGTTACAATGACGGTAAACGACAAAAACACAAAATCCGTTACCGTCAAAGCGGGTGAAACTGCTGATATAACGGTTAATATTCAGCTTAAACCTGAGGCGGTTCTTGCATATAATAAATATTTCAAAAACGGATTTTTTGTTGACGGCTATGTATTTCTTAAATCGTCAGACAAAAATATTACATCACTCAATATTCCGTTTATTGCATTTTGCGGAGAATGGACTGAGTGCGGAGTTTTTGATACAACTGTATATGACGGCAAGGACAGTGTTACAGGTGCAGAAAATAGTCTTGTTGCAGTATCATTGAATGGAAACACTGCTTATACTCTCGGCAAAAATATCTTTACTGATGAAATAAACGCTGACAATATTTCAGTCGGAACTGGCACAATAAAGTATTTTACGGAAAATCAGACAGCCGGAAAAACAGTAATTCTTCCTGATTTTCAGCTTTTGCGTAATGCCTATGACCTTACTGTTACAATTTCCGACAGTAACAAAAAAGTATTGTTCACAAAGAATTTCGGGGATTTTGCCGCCTGTTCTTCAAAATGCGAAAAGCCATATCAGTTGTTGCTGAAAAATCCCGATATTAACGTTTTTGCCGACTTTGTTTCTTCTCTTGCTGAGGGTGAATATAATTACACCGTTTCAGCGTCGGTTCTTGATTCAAATGGTAAAAAAATACAGAGTAACAGCGTTTCATATAAATTTATTATTGATAATACTTCACCAAAAGTAAACTCATCACGAACCTATAAGCAGAATGACAGAATTTACCTCGAACTTTCGGCAAAGGACAATAATGCCGTTCAGGGTTTCAAATTCTATACGGCAAAATACAACAGCGAAAAGAAAAATTATTTATACGCCGACTCAATCGACAGCCTTATAAAACAAAACTATCTTTCAGCCGATTCATACACTCTCACAGAAACAAAAACAGCCGACGACGGTTCAACAATTTTCATCTATGACATAACAAATCTTAATTCCGAACTGAAAAGACTCGGTGCTGTTTCAGCGGAGGAAAACACGGCAACGTCAGATTTAAAGATTATTTACAGGGCGGTTGATTATGCGTTTAACTGTTCACCGCCGAAAACAGCCGACACCGTAATATATGGCAGTGCGGAATTTACATTCACAGACCAGAACGGCAATGGTGTTGAAAACGTTGTTGTTTCTATGAACGGCACAGAAAAATCCAGTACCGCTGACGGCAAAATCGTATTTGACAAACTGGTTTCAGATATTTATACCGCACAGATAATATCTGTGCCGCAAAATTACGAAATTGACGATAAATATTTCTTGATTTGTGTTTCATACGATGAAACGGACATCAAAAACAATATCAATGCAAAATATACAGGTAGTCCGTCAGAATATCCATCAAAATCCGAAAGTTCGGCAGTTCATTCATCAGAACAGGAAATTTCAGCACAAAGCAACGTTTCCGAACACTCAAAAGCTGATGAAAACCAAAAGCCGCCAAAGGACAGGCACGAAAACGACAGCGGTTTAAACTCAATCTATGCTTTGCTTTTCATAGGTGTACTTCTTGCAATAAGCATAGCCGCCCTCGTCATCAGCAAACAACGAACCAAAAGATAAATCAGAGTGGAGTGTGGAGAGTGGAGTGTGGAGTTATAACAATAACTAATGTTGCGGAAAATGACTGACGGTTGACATTAACTTCAACCGCAATTACGCATTACGCATTACGAATTACGAATTGTTATTATTGACATTGGGGGGAATTTGAGTTTTAATAGTATTATCGGAAATTGTGTATTTTTTGCGGTGACGCATTTGATTTATTTTGAGAAAGGAAGATTTATTTATGGTATATGTATTTCTTGCAGACGGTTTTGAGGAAATTGAGGCTTTGACTCCTGTTGATATTTTAAGACGTGGCGGTGCTGAGGTTATTACCGTAGGTGTCGGAAAAAAGATTGTTACAAGTTCACACAAAATTCCCGTTACTGCTGACATCACAACCGACGATATAACCGATTTTAAAAATATTGACGCTGTTGTACTGCCCGGCGGTATGCCCGGAACACTTAACCTTGAAAAATGCACTAAGGTCATTGATACAGTAAAATATTGTGTCAGCAATAATATTCTTGTGGGTGCAATCTGTGCCGCTCCGTCAATTTTAGGACATCTTGGAGTTCTTGAAGGTAAAAAGGCAACGGCTTTTCCGGGATTTGAGAAAGAACTCTCAGGTGCAATACTTGATGATTATGTTTCACAGGACGGTATGATTGTTACGGCAAGGGGAATGGGTGTGTCAACCGAATTTGCACTTAAACTCCTTGAAATTCTCAAAGGTGCCGAAACCGCAAAAAATGTTAAGGACGCAATACAATGCAGATAAAAGATGTTCGCAATACGAAGAATTATCTCCGTAATATATTCAGAAAAAAGCGTATGAATTTTACACCGGCTCAGAAATCGGAATATGACGAAATGATATTTCATAAACTGTGTGGACTTTATCAGTATAAAAATGCGTCATTGGTGCTGTGCTATGTTTCAAAAAGCATTGAAGTCGATACATTAAAGTTTATAAATCAGGCACTTGCTGACGGAAAACGTGTTGCAGTGCCGAGATGTATTGACGGAACAAGAAAAATGGATTTTTATTTCATAAATTCACTTGATGACCTTGAAAAAGGCTCTTTCGGGGTTTATGAACCGAAAACTGACGTATGCACAAAGCTGATGGACTTAAAAGACGGTCTGTGCATTGTTCCGGGAATGGCTTTTGATACTTCCGGCTATCGTCTGGGATACGGCAAAGGCTACTATGACCGCTTTTTGTCGAAATTCGGCGGCAAAACTGTCGGAATATGTTACAGTTGTTGTGTTAAATGGAATTTGCCGAGAGGAAAGTTCGACAAGCCTGTTGATATTCTTCTTACTGAAAAATACATCAGACGAACCGACAGACATAATCAGGCTACATAAAGGGGGATTTTCTTAATGAGCGATGAGCTTGAAAAGAAAAGACAGCAAAAAATAGAAAATTTTAAAATTCAATATGATGATGATTTTGATGTTGACGAAAATGAAGTGACAATACGTGGCGGAACTGCACGTGATTATGACGATAATATTCCCGTAAATCACGCCACAAACGAAAATATACTTGATGAATACAACAGCGTACAGTCTGAACCCGTCAGTACGGGCGAAATTTCTAACAGTGATAATATGTCAGAAAGAATGCCGGCTCAGAATGTCAGTATTCTCAGCAGTTACAGCGAAATTCCAAAAGAAAGCACTTATACTTCCGCTGACAAAAGTGCATTGAAAGCGGCAAAAAAGGCAGACAAAAAACGCCGCAAAAGAAAAGCAAAGAAAAACCGTACAATTTTCCGTACAATATGGGTAGTAATGGTTTTGTTTACGTCTGTTATGCTCGGTGAGTATATTATGGTAGGCGTCAACGACCTTCTTGCCGTCGGCAGAGAGGAGTCAAATACGGTAGAAGTGACTATTCCTAAGGACGCAACACTCAGTCAGATTACGGATATTCTCTATGAGAACAATATCATAAAAAACAAGGGATTTTTCCAGTTGTATGCAATTATTACGAAGTCAACATCAGGCTTTACTCAGGGAACATTTGATGTCGAAACAAACAAGGACTATCAGGCACTCATAAACTATATGCAGTCCGATATGAACAGAACCGACGTTGTGACGATTCAGTTTACTGAGGGTATGTCCTTAAACGATTATGCAAAACTTCTTGAAAAGAATAATGTATGTTCGGCTGATACTTTTCTGTCAAAATGCAATTCTGATGATTTTGACGAGGATTACGACTTCCTTACGGGAATTAAGAACGCAAGTCAGAGATATTACAAATTAGAGGGTTATCTGTTCCCTGATACATACGATTTTTATGTCGGCGAGGACGAAGATTCTGTTATAAGAAAATTCCTCTCAAACTACCGCAGAAAAACCTATCGTACAAAGTCAAGAGTTGAAGGCTTTGACAAGAAAGTCACTATTGAAGAACGTGCAAAGAAACTTGGAATGTCAATGGAAGATGTTGTGACTCTTGCGTCACTTATTCAGGCTGAGGCTGCCGACAAGGACGATATGTATGTTGTTTCATCAGTTCTTCACAACCGTCTTGCAACCTTAAAGACAGGCGGCGAAAATGAAAACGGCGAGGGCGGTCTTGATTATTTGCAGCTTGACTCAACCGTATATTATCCTTACAAAAACGAACATCAGATTCCGGCGTCAATCCGCACAAGCTATGTCAGCAAGTACAGCACATACAAATACAAAGGACTGCCAAACGGCCCTATATGCAACCCCGGTCTTGACGCAATAGAGGCGGCTGTTTCACCCGCTGATACAGAATACTATTACTTCTGTCACAAGGCAGCGTCAGGCAACGAACCGGCTGTTCCTTACTACGCAAAGACAAACGGCGAACACCTCGCAAATCTGGAAGAGGCAGGACTTCTTTAATGCGTAATGCGTAATTCGTAATGCGTAATTATTGTGTGCCGCAAGCTTATAAATCTTTTACAGAATTAAATCTGGGTATAATTCATTATTATGCCCGGATTTTTCTTTTTTGAAAATTTAATTTTTTAACTAAAATACGAATTAGATATTGAAAAATATAGTTTAATTTGATATAATAATAAAATCGAAAGGGGGCTGTAAGATGGAATCATGTTCTCATCTATATACACGAAAAATTATTGACTCTATCATTCACGGACTTGAACAACGACACAGCAGTATTCTGTTTGTCAAACATTACAATACTCTTAATGTTCCTGTTGATGATATATCAGATGCAGTTAAAGACAGTAAAAAGGAAATTGAACTCCTGTATCACGAATTTAGCTCAAACACAATTCAGGAGGCTTATGAGCCTTTTCTTGGCTGGATAAAACGGATTTATTTCAAGTTTTACTATAATGTCCCGATTGATGACTTTCTTGAAAAATGCGATGTTTACTATCTCAGCCGTTCTACAATCAAAACATACATAACAACAGGACTTTGCCAACGTGAAGAAAATATAATAGTTGGTGAGGTTGATTATGAACGCAAACAGTTTGCGGATTCCCTTACAAAAATACTGTCGTATATTTCACAGGAACATACTCTGTTTCTCGTGCTGAACAAACTTCATCTTGCTGAAAATTCAACACTGACTTTTCTTTTGGAATTTATAAAAGGTTCATACAACAATATATCTCTCCTTGCAAACTACAACGAGGCTTATGTTGTGCCTGCCTACACACTTGATGTATGGCGGTTTCTTATGAATAAGATTGAGGATAATAACCTTCTTCTTGACTGGAATATGCAGGACTCACAGGCGGAAATGAACATTGTTGAGGCTTTTGAACCAGTTGTTGCGGATTTTCAGGAATATCTTGTGCGTATTAACAATATGCTTTATACCCTTGCAACCAAGCAGGCACTCTATTATCTTGACATACTTTACAACAAGGTACTGACCGAAAAGGTTAATATCCACCTTAAATATAAAATCGAATACTTTATAGTATATGCAATAGCGGCACTATATGAGGGCAATATTACTGTTGCACTTACAATGTGCGATAAGCTCAAAAGCATAAACAACAAGCACCCGAATGTAAAATATTCGTTTATCTATTATTATCTTATGACTATGTGTCAGATTTATGGTGGACAGTCTAACCTTGCAAAAAAGAATAACGATAAATGCTTTGACATAGCCGTAAAAACAGGTTCGGACGAGTATATGTTTTATTCGCAGATGCTGTACTATATGCGTATTATGGACGGTTGGACTAATGTTTATTGTTGGGACAGGTGCGACGAATCCGAAAGTGTAGCACAGTTCTATGACATCGCAATAGAGCGTAAAATGTACAACCATCTTGCTCATACATTGATTTTTGACTGTTGCAACAGCCGTGAAAACTATGTCGATGACGATAAACGCTGCGAAAATCAGGAAACGTTCCAGAAGGCTATGAAAATCGCAAAAGGTCTTAAAAACGACCGTCTTATCATTGCAGCGTGGCGAAAAAATGTCTTTATGGCACAGGGTTACGGATGCTTTTCGTATGTTGACTACTATTACAAAAAATGCCTTGAAATTATACACGACCAGAACGATACAAAGGAAGAGGCAGGAATATACAACGGTCTTGGCTTTAACCGTATTGTAAGTGAACAGTTTGTTCAGGCAAACGAATATTTCAATAAGGCATTGCTTTTGTTCTATAATCTTAAAGATACCTATTATGTTGCTGAAACACTTTACAATATGGCGACAAATGCAATTCTTGCCGAAAAGTACAGTGAGGCATACGATTACCTTACTCTATGTCTTAAACTTCTTAACTCAATAAAATATCACAGAATGAAAATATGCAATATGTCCAAAGTTTACGGAATGATTGTATATTGCAGCTACAAAATGGGAATAGAGTACAATGCACATTTCTATCTCAACAAAATGGAAAGGGTACTCTATCACATTGTCCACGCTGACGGACAGCCGGATTATTTCCTCTGGGACGACGACTTGTTTTTCTATTATTTCACAAGCGGTCTTCTTGCAAAATCAGATGACATAAAACAGGCACAGGAATATTTCGACAAGGCAAAGTTTCATATGTTCCGCTCGGAAGGACTGCTGTTTTTTGCATACGCTATTTTTGCAAGCGAACAGGCAGATTTGTATGAAGCACAGGGTATGCACGAGGAGGCTAAGGATATACTTAATGCCTGTATAGAATTTTGTAACAAAGAGGGATACAAGCATAAAGAAGAAGTCCTTTTTGCAAAACTGCACAATCAACCGCTTATTTCAAAGAGTATTTCACTTCCGATAACAAGTATAACAAGGTATCAGATAGATGAACTTATCAAGATGTCAGAAATGGAAACACTGCTTGATGACAAAACAAAGGGTATCAATTTCCTTGTTGTATGGCAGGAAATGCTCAACAAAGAAAATGTTACAGTTGATGATATAATCGAAAATTCAATGGTAACAATTCAGAATAATTACAACATTGACGGTGTTATTTATGTTGAGATTGTTGACTCAAAACCTGTTATGAGATATAACGGAAGTAATACTGAGTTCAGTGACGAGGAACTCGAAAATATAACGGAATATATCAACAAACACCGAAAAGAATTTGTTGCATCACGTTTTGACAAGGAATTTTACGAATACACACCGTTTACATCAAGTTTCGGAATAAACAGTATAGTTTCCGTTGCGTGTATTCCCGTTACATCAGGTGAAGAACTTGTCGGCTTTATGATTGCGGATATTGAACTTCACAGAAATATGACAGGAAACATTACTTTCCTTGACCGTAATGACCTTACGATTTTCAAGTTTGCACTCCGTCAGATGAACGATACACTCTACCGTCTTAAAGCACGTGACGAAATCGACAAAATGAACGAAAAACTCCGTCACAGAGCCGTTACAGACCTTCTTACAGGACTTCTCAACAGACAGGGCTTTGCAAAGAAAATTGATGACCATACAAAAATGGTTGAAATCAACAAAGAAAAAGATGTCTGTGCAACAATTCTTTACCTTGACCTTGATAACTTTAAATTCTGTAACGATAATTTCGGTCACGATGTCGGCGACGCAATTCTTATTGCGTTCTCACGTCTTTTTGAAGAAGTTGTCGGTGACAAGGGATATATTGTACGCTATGGCGGTGATGAGTTTATTATTATACTTCCCGGATATGATATTGATGTCGGTGTTGAAACCGCAAAAGCCGTTTATAAAGGCATTGAAGATAACAACTGCTTTATTGATGTTATAGAAAAGGCTGCCCGCAAAAAAACAGAAATTCCGCCTAACCACAGAGTGTCCTGTTCTATCGGTATTGCTTTCACACCTCTTTACAATCAGGAAAATATGAATGTTGCACTCAAACACGCTGACACAATGCTTTATGATGTTAAAAAGCACGACAAGTCCGACTATAAAGTCTGGAAAGATTCATAATTGTTGTGTAAACCGTAAGTTTTTACGCTGAATTAAAAAATTGCCCGTGACTTAATTTGTCACGGGCTTTTTTTGTGTGTAAAAA
>JAQXZA010000030.1 GCA_029226955.1 Clostridia bacterium
ATAATATTCTGATAAATGCTGATTTGAACGGAGCTTATCAAATTTTAAAGAAAGTATTCCCAATCAAATGGGATAGAGGGTGTGCGTTGCACCCGTTTGTAGTAAACATAGCTTAAACTATGTTGAACAATAAAGAAAAATATTTTTAATATTTTTTATAACGTAATGGTAATTGACATATTGTTACGCTAATGATATAATTGTGACATTATGAAATTTTAGGAGATGTTATTATTGAAGAAGAACAAAATCCTTAAAGCTGTTTTTTCAGCAATGCTTGCTGTAACGGTTGTATCATCTTCGGCGGTTGTATTTGCTACCGGAACAGGTGAAAAATCCGACAAGACAGTATCCGTTGATGAAACCGTTAACATTGAAACAAAAACAATTTTTGATTCTTGGGTAAACTATCCTAATGCAAGTTTTGGTTATGGATATAATGCCGGCTGGACATACAACAGCGAAGAAGATTATATGAATACAACACAGAATGTAGGCTGGACAGGCTTTTACAATCCTGATATTGATAATCTTACAACTGGTAAGTTTTCATTCAAGCTGAAAAACCTCAACTTTGACCCGTGTGGATTTACCTGGGGTATGAAAACAGGTGGTACAGAGGAAGACCCTGTGTATTCTTTCTATGCGTTTGAAGAATGTGATTACTATTGGAGTATTGCATATATAAGCGAATGGCACCCGGCAAAATCAGGTTCTTCTCATCAGGGTCCTCTTTATCACGGAACAATAGATGCTGATGACTATTGTTATGATCATACGGGCAAGGACGCTGATTGTGTCGGTTTTGCTGAGGGTAAAGTTCTTGCATACGGTAGTCGTGATACATCGTTGAAAGAAATATTCCACGATGTTACGATTGATATTCAGGAGGATTCTGTATCGGTTTATATAAACGGCGAACTTCTTTCAACCGTTGACGCAGAAGTACAGGCAGGTAGCTTTGGTCCGTTTGCAACAAGCAACCCACAGGCATATTTTAAAGACCTTAAAATGATTTCTACAAATGATGTAATGCTTAACCCTGTATTTGAATACAGAAATTCAGCCGATGAAGCCGTAAATGAAGCATATCAGGGTGACGAAATAACGGTAGCTGACCTTTCAACATTTGAGGGTTCTGAGATTACAGACCGTTATTGGACTGTTACAAAAGACGATGAAGAAATTTATACAGGCAGTGAGCCTTATACAAACTATACAGACGAAACAGGTACTTATGTAACAACACTCCGTCTGAAAAATGCTTACGGTATTACATCAGATGTATATTCAAATACACTTGTTGTAAGCAAAGTTCCTAATGTCTTGACTCCGGTATTTACATATATGAACGGAGATAATGCCGTAACAGAGGCAACAACAGACGATACCGTAACAATCAATGATGAATGTTCATTCAGCGGTTCACCAATCAAGGAACATCTGTGGACTGTTACAAAAGACGGCGAAGAAATTTATACAGGCAGTGAACCTTATGCAGATTATACATCTGCTGTTGGTGAGTATGTAACATCACTTGTTCTGACAAATGAAGACGGTGAAACTTCTGAACCGTATGCTCTTACACTCAAAGTAACCGAAGTTGAAGAAAGTTCAGAGGAGAGCGTTGAGGAAAGCTCAGAAGAAAGCATAGAAGAAAGTTCAGAAGAGAGCGTTGAAGAAAGTTCAGAAGAAAGCTCAGAAGAAAGCGTAGAGGAAAGTTCAGAGGAGAGCGTTGAAGAAAGCTCAGAATCAAGCGTTGAAGAAAGTTCCGTTGTTTCAGAAATTTCTGTTACATCAAATACAGAGAGCAGTGTTACTACAAACAATTCAGTAACAAATACAGGCGACAACAATTCATCAGCATTATTCTCTGTTTTAGCTGTTATTTCAGCACTGACAGCCGCTTTGGTATCGGTTTTCGCTGTTCAGAAGAAAAAACAGAAAAATAAATAAAATTTGTTTTACGGTGACTGATATATAAAATCTTTTTAAAAAAGGGAGTTCATTCTGAACTTCCTTTTTGAATTTTTGATAAAAAATATAAAGTCTTTTGTTGAAGTTTTCAAAAAAATTGTATATAATTGTATATATTAAAATATGTTAAAAAAATATGTTGATGTTTGAAAGAATATAAATTATAATATGAGTATGTGGATTAAGAAAAAATTTTCCTGGATGAAAAAAATAAAAAAACAGAAACGGAGATTGACTATGAAAAATGTACTTTTTGTCGCATCAGAATGTTATCCGTTTATTAAAACAGGCGGACTTGCTGATGTTGTAGGTGCACTTCCAAAGATGTTCAACAAAAACGAATTTGATGTAAGAGTTGTTATCCCGAAGTATATGTGTATTCCGTGGGAGTACCGTCAGAAGTTCAAATATGTAACGAGCTTTTATATGGATTTGGGTAAACTGCCTCAGCATATTTATGTCGGAATTATGATGTATGAACACGAGGGCATAAAGTATTACTTTATCGACAATGAACACTATTTCGGCGGAGATAAGCCCTACGGAAACATAAGACAGGACGTTGAAAAATTCTGTTTCTTTGACAAAGCAGTTCTTGCAATGTTGCCTGTAATCAACTTTAAGCCCGACATTATCCACTGCCACGACTGGCAGACAGGTCTTGTGCCTGTTTACCTCAGAACACTTTTCAGTAGCAACGGATTTTTCTGGGGTACAAAGACAATAATGACAATTCATAACCTGAAATTCCAGGGAATATGGAACATAAATATGTTCAAATATTATACAGGCTTGCCGGATTATGTTTTTTCACCGTCTAATATGGAGTACAAAAGGGACGGAAATATGCTTAAAGGCGGCATAGTGTTTGCAGACTATGTTACAACGGTAAGCGACTCTTATGCAGGTGAAATTCAGATGCCGTATTACGGAGAAGGTCTTGACGGACTTATCCGCAAGAAGAATTATGCACTCTGCGGTATTGTAAACGGTATTGATTATAATGTATATAATCCTGAGCATGATATTCAGATTTATGAACATTACACTCCGGATAATTTCAAGGAAAACAAGGTTAAAAACAAGCGTGGACTCCAAAAAGAACTCGGACTGCCTATTGATGACGGTAAATTTATGATAGGCATTATTTCAAGACTTACCGACCAGAAGGGTATTGACCTTGTAAACTGGGTTATGGAGAGAATTGTTGACCCTAATACTCAGTTTGTTGTTATCGGTACAGGTGACGACAAATACGAAAATCTGTTCAGACACTATGAATGGAAGTACAAGGACAGAGTTTCGGCTAATATTTTCTATTCTGACAACAGAGCCCACAAACTTTATGCTGCTGCTGACGCAATGCTTATGCCGTCAAGATTTGAGCCTTGCGGACTCACACAGCTTATTTCACTCAGATACGGTACTGTTCCGATTGTAAGAGAAACAGGTGGACTTCGTGACACTGTACAGCCATACAACTGGTATGAACAGTCGGGTACAGGTTTCACATTCAAAAACTACAACGCTGAGGAAATGCTTGCCGCAATTAACTACGCAAAGACAGTATATTTCACCGAGAGAGATAAGTGGAACGGTATTGTATGGCGTGGAATGAAACAGGACTTCTCTTGGGGAAAATCAGCAGGAAGATATGCTGAACTTTACTACCGTCTTACAAGATAAATTTATTTTACAATTATCTTTGAATTTCGCAATAACCGTCTTGAAAAAGGCGGTTATTGTTTTGTCGGCAGACGGAAACTGATTTAAGGAGAAATATTATGATTACTAATTCGGGTATTTATGCAGTGGGAACAGAGGTTTTTTCAATAGTTGACGAAAGCCGCAAAGAAGTTCTTGGCGACGCAAAAGGCAACAGAAAAATCACCGTAAGAATGTATTATCCCGTCAAAAAAGGTGATGTCTTAAACAAAACAAAAGCAAAAATATTCAGCGACAGAAAAGCGGCGGCACTTGCAAAAGCATATCACATTAGGGATTTTTCAAAATTTCCGAATGAGGCGGATTATTACGAAAATGCCGAACCTGTAAAAAACGAAAAATTTCCGCTGATTATTTACAATCACGGATATAATGCTTATGTTGAATGTAATACATTTTTGTGCTGTGAACTTGCGTCAAACGGCTATATTGTTGCGTCAGTCGGTCACGCATACGAGGCTATCGAAAATGATTATCAGGACGGCAGTTTTGATTATTATGACAAAACATTAAATAAAAAAGTCACAACTCCTTATATACCGGCTGTCTTTGCACAAATGAAAATACTCAACAAAAAACTTGACAGCCGACAGGCTTACAGTGATTTTGACGCTTTTCAGAGAAAATACTGTTCTTTTCTTATGAAACGCTCTGAGGAATGGGGCAAGGATACAACAGCGGCTCTTGATGAAATTAAGAATAGATACGGCGAAATTATAGATTTTTCAAACGGAATTGCCGCAACAGGACATTCTTTCGGCGGTTCAACGGCATATTGGCTTTGTCAGTATTGTGATGAATTTTCTTGCGGAATAAACATTGACGGTGCGTTGTTTGGTGAATATTCGGGAATGACAATGAAAAAGCCGTTTTATCAGATTGGCTGTAAAGAAAATCTGAATGTTGAAACAAAGCCTTTTTTGGACACAACTGCACCTGTGTATTACACTCAGTTTAAGGATATGAAACACATAGGCTTTACTGATGCAAAGTTTTTTGTGCCTATGAAAATGCTTGTGGGCAAACTTGACCCTATGGAAATGTATAATAAACTGGTTAAATGTCACTTGGATTTTTTTGATAAATATATGAAAAATAAAGATATAATCTTAGAAGATAAGGTTAATGTATAAAATATTTACAGAAAGGAAGATGTAATTTGTCTTTTAAAAACAGAGGATATGTTCAGGCGGAAATTTCAAAAAAGGCGGAAACTACCGTTTTACAGGGACACCCGTGGATTTATGATACAGAAGTGAAAAATCTCAGCGGTGATGTAACTGACGGCGACCTTGTTGATGTTGTTTCTCAAAAAGGAAAATATGTCGGAACAGGCTTTTACAACAGCAATTCAAAAATCAGAATAAGGCTTATTTCAACAAATGCAAACGATAAGTTTGACAGTGCTTTTTTTGAACGCAGAATAAAATATGCGTGGAATTACAGAAAAACCGTTATGGGTGATGACCTTAACTGCTGTCGTGTTATTTTTGGCGAGTCGGACACTTTTCCGGGACTGACAGTCGATAAATTCAACGATATTCTTGTTGTTCAGACGCTGTCACTCGGAATGGAAAAACGAAAGGATATTATTTTCCCACTGCTTTATAAGGTGCTTAACGAGGACGGTCAGAACATAAAGGCAATATACGAGAGAAACGACGTTTCAATAAGAAAACTTGAAGGTATGACTGAGGGAAAAGGTTTTTATCAGCTTGACGGAATTGAACTGCCAAAAACAACATCAACAATTATTACCGAAAACGGCATAAAATATAATGTTGACTATGAAAACGGTCAGAAAACAGGATTTTTTCTTGACCAGAAATATAACCGTCTTGCCGTTTCAAAACTTGCAAAGGGCAGACGTGTGCTTGACTGCTTTACACATACAGGTTCGTTTGCACTCAATGCGGTAAAAGGCGGTGCAGAACACGTTTGTGCCGTTGATATTTCTGAGGACGCTGTTGAAATGGCGAGAAAAAATGCCGCACTCAATGGCTTTGAGGACAAAATGAGTTTTAAATGTGCAAATGTATTTGATTTACTGCCGACAATGCCGCCAACTGAAAAGTATGATTTTATTATTCTTGACCCGCCGGCTTTTACAAAGTCACGTTCAACCGTTTCAAGTGCAATGAGAGGTTACAAGGAAATAAATCTCCGTGCAATGAAACTTTTGTCAAGGGGCGGTTATCTTGCGACCTGTTCGTGTTCGCATTTTATGCAGGAGGAACTTTTCAAAACAATGCTGAGAAGTGCCGCACTTGACGCACACGTTTCACTTCGTCAGATTGAGGCAAGACAGCAAGCACCCGACCACCCGATTTTATGGAATGTTCCCGAAACAAATTACCTCAAATTCTATCTTTTCCAAATAGTATGATAATCAATGGAGTTAGGAATTAGGAGTTAGGAGTGAGGAGTTAGTACAGACCACTGCTGTTTTTGTTGAGTATGAGTGGTTTTAATAATTACGCATTACGCATTACGAATTACGCATTAACTTTGTGTTAGTTTTGATATTATATTTATAATTTTTTTTAAGTTGCGGTCATTATAATGACAAAAAATGCAAAATTACGCTGAAAATCCATTGAAGAAAATGCGGAAATATGTTATAATATGTCTGTTTGGGAAATTTTTTAAAACAGAGGGGATAATAAAATGGATTACACGTTTTTGTTGGTGCTGGCGATTATTCTGGCATCAACTAAACTTCTGGGACTTATATCTCAGAAAATCAATATGCCACAGGTTGTCGGAGCATTGCTTGCCGGAGTAATTATCGGCCCGTCAGTGCTGAATATTGTTCAGGAAAATTCATTTATTGACCAGGTTGCAGAAATAGGCGTTATTATGCTTATGTTCCTTGCCGGAATATGTACGGATTTTTCAGAACTGAAAAAAACAGGTCTTGCATCATTTGTAATAGCACTTGTTGGTGTTATCATTCCTATGGCTGGCGGTGCAGTTACATACGGTGCGTTTTTCGGGTTTGATTTTTCGGATTCCGCACATCTTTGCCGCACGATATTTGTTGGCGTTGTGCTTATGGCGACGTCAGTCAGCATTACGGTTGAAACATTGCGTGAACTCGGAAAGCTCAAAGGCAGAATGGGAACGGCTATTCTCGGTGCGGCAATTATTGATGATATTATTGGTATTGTAGTTCTTACGCTTATTACAAGTATGAGCGGCGGAAAGGGCAGTGGAACAACAAGCCCTTTTGAATCAATTATAAAAATTGCACTGTTCTTTGTGTTTGTTGTTGTATGTGCATTGATTGTAAAACTTATTTCAAAAATTCCTGAAAAGTATTACAACAGAAAGCACCGTGTAGCAATTTTCGGACTTGCCGTTGCATTGGTTATGTCATATTGTGCAGAGCATTTCTTTGGGGTTGCGGATATTACGGGTGCATATTTTGCCGGTCTTATATTCTGTAACTATTCGCCGAAAGATTACATTGACGCAAAGGTCAGCATAACATCATATATGTTTTTTTCGCCCGTATTTTTTGCAAGTATCGGCATAAAAACAGTTGTAAGTGGTATGGACAGCACTATTCTGTGGTTCTCGCTTGTATTGCTTGTTGTTGCAATTCTGTCAAAAATTATCGGCTGTGGTCTTGGTGCAAAAATTTGTAAATTCACAAATAAGGAATCTCTTGCAATCGGTATCGGAATGGTATCAAGAGGTGAAGTTGCACTTATCGTTGCACAAAAAGGGGCACAGGCAGGAATAATTGATGAAAAACTTTTTCCGGCAATAGTTCTTGTTGTTATCGTGACGACAATTATTACGCCTATTTTGCTTAAACTGGTTCTTGCGGATAAGAAACATAAAAATAAAGCACAATCCGAAGATAATGTTGCAGTCTTTGACGCACAGAATGAAACCGAAAAAGAATACAACGGCTGAAATAAATTGCCGTAGAAATCGGAATTTTTGCGAAATTCATAAAATGTTCTTGCAATTTGTTTTGGAGTGTGTTATAATCCATTTGTTATATAGGTATATATGAAAGAGGTGAACTCATAATGAAGGAGAATATTCATCCGAATTACCAGCAGACAACAATTACTTGTGCTTGCGGCAATGTAATTGAAACAGGTTCAACAAAGAAAGATATCCGTGTTGAAATTTGCTCAAAATGTCACCCGTTCTTTACAGGCAGACAGAAACTCGTTGATACAGGCGGACGTGTTGATAAGTTCAACAAGCGTTACGGTATCAGCAAATAATAAGCAAACAATCAGCTTGGTTAAGGCGGTACATTTTGTGTGTGCCGCCATTTTTCTTTTGAAAGGAATTTCAATATGTCATCATATAAAACCATAGAAAAAGAAAACAGCGATTTTTTTATCGAACAGCGTTCAAAGTTTATCGGCTACGCAAAGCCTGTGACAACCGAACAGGAGGCACTGGACTTTATAAACGAAAAACGTCAGCTACACTGGGACGCAACTCATAATGTTTATGCTTATGTATTGCGTGACGGAAATATTCAGAGATATTCCGACGACGGCGAACCGCACGGAACAGCGGGTGTGCCGACTCTTGACGTTATTGTCAAGTCGGGTGTTACTGATGTCGTTGTTGTCGTGACGAGATATTTCGGCGGTATTCTTCTTGGTGCCGGCGGTTTGGTTCGTGCATATACAAAGGGTGCAAAAATTGCGTTGACAGCCGGAAACATTATAACAATGCAAAAATGTCTTGTTGCAAGAATGAAATGCGACTATAACCAGTACGGGAAAATTTCGGGACTTATACCGTCGCTTGACGGAACGATTGACAATACGGAATTTACTGATTGTGTTGACATTGAATATCATATTGCACCTGAAAATTTTGATAAACTTCAAAAACAGCTTGCGGATATAACCTGTGGCAGTGTTGTTTCAGAAATTTTTGACGAAAAATATTTCAAGATGTAATGACAAGGGCGGTTTGTACCGCTCTTTTTTATTTGAAATATGTGAATAAATATCAATCAAAAACAGACCTTTATTATTTTGTAAATTTTATATAAGTTATTGTTGCTGTGTTATTATAATATTTACAAAGTTCATTTTTTTATAAAAATTATGCAACCATATTAAATAAATTGCGACTTTAAGTATAGAAGATGTTAAGAAAGGAGGTAATGCTTATGGAAGATACTCAAATAATAGCATTATATTTTGACAGAAATGAAAAAGCACTTAAAGAAACAGCAGATAAATACGGAAAGTATTGTTATAAGATAGCTTATAATGTTCTGAATGATGAAGATGATTCCAAAGAAAGCGTGAATGATACATATCTTAATGCGTGGAACAGTATTCCGCCTCATCGACCCTCTGTTTTATCAGCATTTCTCGGAAAAATAACCAGACGAATTGCTATCAGCCGATTAAGAAAGAAGAACTCTGAAAAGCGTGGGGGAGGTCAATTTGTTTCTGCATTGGAAGAACTGTCAGAATGTATTCCAAATGAAAGCAATATTGAAAATGATGTCGAAAAGAAACTTGTTATTGAATCTGTAAATTTATTTGTGAGGAGTTTACCCCAAAAAGAGCAAAAGGTTTTTTTGTGCCGATATTGGTATATGGATTCTATTTCATCTATTGCAAAACAATTCGGTTTTTCAGAGAGTAAAGTGAAATCTATGCTTATGAGAACCCGAACAAAACTCAAAAATAAACTAATTGAGGAGGAATTGTTATGAAAGCGATTGACCTTTTAAATGTGATTGGTGAAGTTGATGATGAGCTTATCGCCAACGCAAAGAAAAATCAGAAGTCCTGCAAAAAACGGATTATCTCAATCGGAAGCATTGCCGCTTGTGCTGTGTTTGCCTGTGCAGGAATTTTTGCACTGAATAATTTTTGGAATAACGGAATAACACAACAGTTTAACAGGGGCAATTATACTGATGGAGTAGCAGTGAACAGTGGTGTTTCAAATGCCATAAATAATTCAGATGTTGGTATGATAAGAGATTTATCTGTGGATTTGGAAAAGAGTTATAGTGTTCCTGATTCTGACCGTAATGTATTGGAAGTTGTTTCAACAGCCAATGAATTTTATTCAGATGACTTAAAGGAGTTAATATCAGCATC
>JAQXZA010000031.1 GCA_029226955.1 Clostridia bacterium
TCCCAATTAAATGGGATAGAGGGTGTGCGTTGCACCCGTTTGTAGTAAACATAGCTTAAACTATGTTGAACAATAAAGAAAAATATTTTTAATAAAATCTTTTATAAATTTTGTTATTTTTAATATTTTTTATAACGTGACCCCAATTATCTTCCGCCAAAACTCAGTTCCGGAATGGGTTGCTATATCGCAACTGCTGTATATGGTTCATACGACTGTCCACAAGTATGGACGCTCAGGCGTTTTCGTGACAGTACACTGTCTGAAACGTGGTACGGCAGAGCATTTATAAAAACTTATTATGCAATCAGTCCTACGCTTGTAAAATGGTTTGGCAATACTGAATGGTTCAGAAAATTATGGAAAAAAGTGCTTGACCCAATAGTTGAAAATTTGCAGTTAAAAGGTGTAGAGTCAACTCCATACAAGGACAAGGAGTAATTACTTAACAAAAAAATAACTAACCGCCCTGTTGCAAAAACAGGACGGTTAAACTTAATATACAGCAAATTACTGTTTTAAAGACATAAAGTTTGACAAATTATTACAATGGCGATATAATAATATCGGGTGCTGTACATACATAACAGCGGCAGGCGGTTCAATATTTTCCCCTCAAATCAAGGGGGGTGAGCTGATGTCTATTATTGAAATACTGACTTTAATATTAGTATTGATTGAAATAGTGAAACTCGGCAATAACAATAACCGCCCTACTCTCCCAACAGGACGGTTATTTTTAAAAGTAACAAACAATGGAGGGGGAGAACCGCTGAGCCGTTAAGGCTATGTGCAGTACCCTTTCTTGATTTTAATTATAACTTTGTAACGACTGTTTGTCAAGAGTATTGTTAAGAACTTTGACAACAACAATTTTATTATGGGATTCACTTTGACTGAAAATCCTTTATAAGTACATCAGTAACCGCCTTTGCAAGAGCCTTGTGACTGTCAGCGTTCATATGCTCACGGTCGGCTGTTGTGTCGGGTTCGGCAAAATCAGACGCCGCAAGAAACATACAGTCATTTCTTCTTGCTACTTCCTTAAATGCGGCTTTAAGATTTTTTGATACGGCAACGCTGTTCTCGTCAAATTCCTCGTCATAACCCTTTTCGCCGACTCCGTCAGCAAGCAGAATGGGGGATATGATGAGGATTTTTGTGTTGCAGTCAAATATTTTAATCTGATTCACAATAATTTCAATGCCCTCAGCAATAGTCTGTGCGTCAGCGTGGTATTTAGTTTTGCAGTCATTTGTGCCGAGCATAACCACAGCATACGAAATCGGAAAACTGTTTTTCAGTGCATAAGGCAAAGCCTCACTGCCGTTTCTGTTCGGGCGGAGTTCATCATTAAATATTGTTGTCCGTCCGCATAAACCGTCCTCAATAACACGATAGCCATATTTTTTTATGTTTTGTGCAAAAATACCTGTCCAACGGGTATTCTCGTCAAATCTTGTATGTGTGTCGGGCGTATATCCGTATGTGTTGGAGTCGCCAAAGCACAGAATATTTTTCATACTTTCCCTCCTGAATATCAAAAGACTTTTACAAATATTTCTTGGTATTCTCAGTTTGTGTGAAAACCAAATTGTTATCTTTCTTTTCAACTATAAGAACAATAGGCATAGGAGTTTCATCAAGCAAACCATTTACTCCCTTGCTTTCGTCATGAAATTGTAATGCAAGAAAATCTTTTCCCCAACCTTGAGATAATTTTTTTGCTTTATCAAAATCAAGATTATTCTTTTGACAATAATCTTTTATTTCGTTTGACCACTCATCAAAACGATTACCCATAAAAATCACACACCTTAAAAAGTAAAATATATTTTAATTTTATATACAATAATCATTTCCGACTGTGGCGGGATTGTTGTCGATTAAATCCTGTAATGTTATCCCGTCAAGATAGTTGGTGATTACATTATAAAGACCTTTCCACATATTGAGCGTAATACATTCGTTGGCATTAGGACAATCGTTTTCTTCATATTCCAGACAGGCAACAGGTGCAAGACTTCCCTCAGTAAGACGCAGAATTTCGCCTACCGTATATTGCGATGCCGGTTTTGAGAGCATATATCCGCCCTGATAACCACGGTTTGTACGCAGAAGTCCGGCTTTATTCAGAAGCGGAACAATCTGTTCAAGATATTTTTTTGAAATATTCTGACGGTCTGCAACATCTTTGAGTGCAACAAAACCCTCAGACTGATGCATTGCAAGGTCAATCAGCATACGCAGAGAATATCTGCCTTTGGTTGAAATTTTCATAAAAGCTTTCCTTTCTTTATAATTTTTACTTTACCCTATTATACCATAGGTTTTGTATGATTTTCAAGTGCTATGATATATTTTTATAATATCATAGCCATATTTGTATTGGTTATTTTCTGTAAAATAAAAAAACAACGACTGACAAAAGGTCAGCCGGTAATTTATAATTGTTTTAATTTATTCAGACAACACCAAGTTTTCTTTTTGCCTCATAGAGAATTTTCATATCGTTGTCGTGACTGCACATATGAATTGCCTCAGGAATTGTTACCCACAGATAATAGTCAATTTCATTCTGTTGAATATTAACCTTGCTTTCGTCAGCACGTGCAAGAAAAAACACAACTTTTTTCTTGATTTTTCCGAACGGGCGGTAAACGCTTGTCTGACGGAAATCAGGTTCAATCTGTACATCAAGACCGGTTTCTTCTTTTATTTCACGAAGTGCGGTTTGCTGTTCGGTTTCGTTGTTTTCGATATGACCTTTCGGAAAAGTCCAGCATTTTCCGTTGCGGTTTTTTACAAGTAGAACCTTTACATCATTGTTTCTTGTTCTGTGATATACAACGGCACCGCAAGACTTTTCATAAACACATACAATTCTGTCAAAGTTTGCACAGGTCATAGAAAGCCGTGAACGTATTTCAGGTTCGTAGAAAATTTCATCAGAAGGTGCGGCAACAAGTCTTGTCTGAGCCTTATTTGCACAGCTTGCAATAGCGATAATTGTACATTTCAGCACATCAGGCGGTTCATTATTTGTGACTATATATACAGGACGATTGTCAGCAAAGCTGTCACGGATAAATCCCGAATAAAGACAACGCTCACAGAGTGTGCCGAATATTTCTATTGTTACATTTTTGCCAAGCATTCAGGCACACCCCCTGTCATAAATTAAAAATGGAAAGTTGAAAATTGCTGATTGAAATTTCTCAGCCGATAATTGATTTAAGCTCCTTAATACGTATATCTGTATTTGCCGTCATAACGCTGTTGATAACCAGAACATCAGTATAGCCGTTTTTCTTGATGAAGTTTATGATGTTTTTGTCATAATAGCGTGGGTCAACAACATATATTTCATCATAGTTTGTACACGTAAACGGAGCAAAGGCACAGCCGTATGAGTCCTTTATGATACAAAGTTTTTTGCCTGTTTTCTGACCTGTTGTAATTTTCATATAAGGATTGTCGCCCCATATAAAGACACTGTATGCGTTTGAACCCTCAGCAAAAGTTGCAAGAACAGGAACATTTTTTTCTTCTGTTGTTCCTCTTTCAAGAAGTGTACAGGTGTAGTCACCCGGCATATTGTAATATGTTACTGTGTCGGGATTTGAAATCAGGTCTTTGTTGCCTTGTGGATTTTCGTCTGTTTTTGTTGCGGCGGTCAATGCACCCTCAAAGTTTTTGATTGAACCGCTTGAAAGTGTTTTTATATCAACAGGTTTAATGCCGGCTGTTTTACAGAACTCATCATATCCGTAATATGCACCGAGTGCCGTCCAGTTATGGTCTGTTTTAAAATATACATATTCGTTTTTGTGAGCGTTCATTGTATCCCAAAGATTTATTGGCTTTACATCAGCGGAATATGATGAATAAATTGTTTCAATGTTTTCCTTTTGGTCTGAGGCGGTGTCACGGTAGGATTTCGGAATACCGTAGGCACTATGCGTAGGAACAACCATATTATATACATTTACATTATTTCCGAGAGAATTTTTGATTGATGAAACAACAGCGGCATATTGTTTTGCCATACTTTCTGTACCGTAGAACATTTCATAACCCTTTTTGTCATAAACGAACACGTTGCCGTCATAATAACCCTTGATGTTCGGATTTTCCGAAACGTCGGCAATTTCAGAACTTTCGTCCTTTGATGATTCCTGAGGAGTCTGAGATGGTTGTGAAACCTCCGAAACCTGAGAAACCTGTGGTGCGGAACTTTCTTCCGTTTCAGATGATTTGCCATTAAAGAAAATGAAATATATACATACAGCCGCCGCAATAAGAACAAGAAGTACAGCAACAGCTATGATTATTATTTTTTTCTTTTTGTTTTTTCGTCTGTTGCGGTAGCCGCCTGATTTATATGAATGTGTACCGTATGAACTGTACCCGAATGATGATTTTCTGCTCATAATAAGCCTCTTTCGATAGATTTTTGTCAGAAAAAGAAGATATGTTTATATCAGTATAATGTATTTCAAAGAAAAATACAACCTTATAAAAGTACAAACTTATAACTGAAATATGACAATATTTATTGCATAATATCAAACACAAATTCAAGCATTAAAATTTTTTAGATATAATATACAGATAAAATATATTTTTTTGTACAAGTGTCCAGTTTATGACATTGATTTCAGCAAAAGATTTTCAATTCTTATTGCCTGAAACAAATATATATGTTAAAATTATAT
>JAQXZA010000032.1 GCA_029226955.1 Clostridia bacterium
TCTTACACGGATAACTCCGTCAATAGATTTGATGTTTTCAACATCAGCGTCTGCAACATCTGATGAAACATCAAGTATTGTGTAAGCATAGTCTTTTCTTGACTTGCTGTTCATACTTTCAATGTTGATATTGCTTTCTGAAAGCTTTGCTGAAACTGCACTAATCATATTCGGAACATTCTTGTGAATAACGCAAACTCTTGCAACGCCTGTTCTTGCCATAGAAACAGCCGGCATTGTAACAGAATTTTTGATGTTGCCGTTTTCAAGATAATCCTTGATTTCGTCAGCAGCCATTTCTGCACAGTTATCTTCTGATTCAGGTGTTGACGCACCAAGGTGAGGTGTTACGATAACACCGTCAACTCCAAGAAGTTCATCACTTGCAAAGTCTGTGACATAAGCGGCAATTTTCTTGTCTGCAAGAGCCTTTATAACATCAGCGGTAACGGCAAGGTCACCTCTTGAATAGTTAAGGATTCTTACATTGTCTTTCATCTTTGCAATATTTTCTGCACAGATAACGCCCTTTGTGTCAGGTGTAAGCGGAACGTGAACTGTAATATAGTCGCTCTTTTCAAAGATTTCGTCAAGAGTGAGAGCGTGTTTAACCTTGCTTGAAAGTCCCCACGCACCCTCAACGGATATAAACGGGTCATAGCCGAGAACGTCCATTCCGAGTGAAACGGCTGCATTTGCAACAAGAACACCTATTGCACCAAGTCCGATAATACCAAGTGTTTTACCCTTGATTTCAGGGCCTACAAACTGGCTCTTGCCTTTTTCAACCATTTTTGCGGTAGCGTCGCCGTTGCCTTTAAGAGTCTTTGCCCACTCGATACCGTCAATTATTTTTCTTGAACTGATAAGAAGTGCTGTAATAACAAGCTCTTTAACGGCATTTGCATTAGCACCCGGAGTATTGAAAACAACTATGCCCTTTTCTGAACATTTGTCGAGTGGAATGTTGTTTACACCTGCACCGGCTCTTGCGATTGCAAGAAGGCTTTCGGGAAGTTCCATATCGTGCATTGCTGCTGAACGGACAAGAACAGCGTCAGGTGCTGTTACGTCGTCAGCAACATTATAGTTATCGCCAAGACGTGAAAGTCCGGCTTTTGAAATTTTATTGAGTGTCAGGACATTGTACATTTGTGGTCACCCTTATAATAATATTTTTTGTTAATTGAATTTAGCTGTTGCGAGCCTCAAATTCGCCCATAAACTTAACGAGCTTTTCAACACCCTCGATTGGCATTGCGTTGTAGATAGACGCACGCATACCACCAACTGAACGGTGTCCCTTGATGTTGACAAAATCGTTTTCAGTTGCCTCTTTAACGAATTTTGCGTCAAGTTCATCATTACCTGTTACAAACGGAACATTCATAAGTGAACGATCCTCAGGAACAACTGTGCCGTGGAACATATTTGAGTTATCAAGGAAGTTATAAAGTATTGCTGCTTTCTTCTCGTTGATTTTCTGCATATTTTCAAGACCGCCGATTTCGTTCTTAATCCATTCAAGAACCAGCTTAGCTATGTAGATTGTGTAGCAAGGCGGTGTGTTGAACATTGAACCGTTGTCAGCGTGTGTCTGATAGTTAAGCATTGTCGGGCAAATATCCATAGCGTGACCGATAAGGTCGCCACGTACAATAACAATAGTAAGTCCGGCAGGAGCCATATTCTTCTGTGCACCGGCATAGAGAATACCAAACTTTGAAACGTCAATCGGCTTTGAAAGAATACACGATGAAATATCAGCAACCAGCGGCACATCGCCAGTGTCGGGAATTTCGTGATAAACAGTACCGTAGATTGTGTTGTTCATACAGATATAGAAATAGTCTGCGTCCTTTGTGAAAGTATCGGGGTCAAGTTTCGGAATATATGAAAAAGTCTTATCCTTTGAAGACGCAACAACGTTAGCCTCGCCGTAACGTGCAGCCTCTTTGTATGCCTTTGTTGCCCACTGACCAGTAAGAACATAGTCAGCCTTGTGGCTCTTTGTCATAAGGTTGAGCGGAATAGCCGCAAACTGTGTTGACGCACCGCCTTGAAGGAAAAGTACCTTATAATTATCAGGAATATTCATAACCTCACGGAGAAGGCTTTCTGCACCCTCGATAATTGTACCGTAGATTTTTGAACGGTGTGACATTTCCATTACTGACTGACCGCTGCCCTCGTAGTCAAGCATTTCTGCTGCTGCTTTTTTCAGAACAGGCTCAGGCAGCATTGAAGGGCCTGCTGAAAAATTGTAAACTCTTTTCATTGATTAAATGCCTCCATCAATAATTATGTGCATTATTGCTTTATGCACTGATACCATTTTATTATAAGCCAATTTAATATATAAGTCAACTAAAAGCGTGAAGTTTTCCCAAAAATTTTGCACAAAATTCAACAAAATATTTTTTTAAATACCCATTGTTATATATTATTCTTTATTTTTTCTGATGTTGACATATATAAAATATGCAAACACATCGTTTAAGATAACAAAATTTTGATTTTTCAAAGCAATTTTTCAAGAGTCAGTATATTATGGTTGTTCTTGTACTGATAGTAAACGTTATCTGTATTTTTCTTTACAAGAAATATTCCAAGTCCGCCTATTCTTCTTTTTTCAGGCGGCAGTGTAGTGTCAGCCTCCTGATTTTCAAGAGGATTGTATTTTTTGCCGCTGTCCTTAAATTCAATTATAATTTTTTTCGGATTTTCGCTTATTTCAACGGTAATTTCCGCATTACCTGCTTGTGAAGAATAAGCATAGCTTGCAATATTCACAAATACTTCCTCAACAACAAGTTCAATCTGCATTTTTGTTTTTATGTCACAGTCGTGTGCCATAAGTTCGTTGTCAATAAAATCAATTACTTTATATGTATTTTCCGACAGTGCTGAAATTTCCATTTTTTTCATAATACATACCTACTTTACTTTAAACAAAAGCATTGTCATATCGTCGTACTGTTCTCTTTTGTCGGCAAATTCCCCAACAGTGCTTTTTATATGGTTTAATATTTCTTTTGCCGAATTTTCTTTGCTGTCATTGAGCGACTGTATAAGTCTTTGTTCGCCGAAAAGTTCGTCTTTTTCGTTTTCCGCCTCAGTAATTCCGTCAGTATAAAGAAAAAGCATATCTCCGCTTTCAAGCTGTATTTCGTTTTCTTTATAAATCATTTCATCAATTACGCCAAGCATAAATCCGGGCAAAACTTTCATCAGGGAAAATTCCTTGCCGTTCTTGTACAGTACAGGCGGATTGTGTCCGGCATTTGCATATTTCATAATGCCTGTTTTTGTATTTATTACCGCAATAAATGCTGTAACGAACATTTCTTCACTGTTATTCGTACAAAGGAATTTGTTTGCCAGCGTGAGTGTATCAGCCGGAGATTTTCCTCTTACAGAGTACATCTGTATAACGCTTTTTGTCATTGACATAAATACCGCCGCCGGAATACCTTTTCCCGAAACATCACCAATTACAAAAGCTGTATTTTCATCATCAATTCTGAAAAAGTCGTAAAAATCTCCACCAACTCTCTTTGCCGCTTTCATATATGCAAAGACTTCAATGCTGTCGGCAAAATCATCAAAATTATGCGGAAGTATTCCAAGCTGTATTTTTGACGCAATTTTGAGTTCGGCTTTCATTCGTTCCTTTTCAGCGGTGTTTTCTTTTATACGCTGAGTGAATATGTCTATATCCTCTAACATTCTGCAAATTGAATCCGCCATTTCGCCTATTTCAGTTTTATTTTCGGACAGCTTTTTACATTCTTTGATAACATCGGAACTGTTGTAACTGTCGTTTTCCTTGTCATAGCTTACGGAAATATCTGCAATAGCTTTGACAGGCATTGTTACATTCTTTTCAATATATTTCAGAATAAATGAAATAATTATAAAATACAAATTCACCGTAACACCCGTCAGAACATAAATTCTTTGCCATATCTGAAATACATTATAATCCGAATCCGACATCTGCATAACACCGACAACCGCCGTAATCAGTGAGAGAATTGTACCGCCTATCATAAAGTAAAAAATCATTTTTTCATTCATTGAAATTATACCCGAAAATTCTTTTTTCATAACAGGCTTTAATGGTATAGTAAATACAAACAAAACAACTCCGACAAACAGTGCCGCCATAACATAAACCGAAACTTCACCTGTAATTATTTTCAAAGCAAAGCACATAACAATCAATACCAATATAATAACAAACGCAATTTTATTTATAATCGGATTTCTGTATTTTTTCGGTGTTTCAGACGGTGTAATTATGGGAATATTTTTCCGCATAAGAACAGTCAGAAGCGGCATACCAAAAAGTATTCCGAAATTAAGGTTATTAAATAATATAATCATTACGGTATCGCTGAAAAAATCATCATATTGATAAATTTCAATCAACATTCCAAGCATAGCAGCATTCAAAAAAGCATTTATAAAAATAATTTTCCCTAACTTTACAAAACGTGAATATCTGTCAAGCACAGGATAAGGCGAATATTTTTCCTTGAAATTGCCATACCACAGAACATAAACAAGATAACTGCAAACCACCTGTATAAAAAAACTTATAATACTAATCGTAATTTCAGTACCGCTGAGTATATCTGCCGCAAAATTTCCGACCGCACAGCCGACAGCACCCCACATTCCGAAAAGCAAACCACAAACTTGTGGCAGTGCCTCGTCAATCCGCACACCTGTTATGTCCATCCACGAAATAGCTAACCTCAGCGGCATACTGACACAAAAAAACACCACCGCACAAATAAAGCTTATAAATATTCCATATTTTTTATCTTTTCTGATTTTCACATCAATCACCTCAATATGTCCTTTACAACATCAACATACAAAAGCCTGTCCGTAAAGTCTTTTTCTTCGGAACAAAACGCAATTTTGTAGCCGTCAATATTATGTTCCCTGAAAAAATATTCGTTTTTGTTTTCCTGTTGTTCAACGGTTATTTTTTCCCCGATATTTATACAAAAGCTGTCAAGCGGAACTGACAATCCACAGCCTGTCGCCTTGATAAAACTTTCTTTAAGCACCCACAGCCGATAAAAAGCGTTAATCTTGCTGTCTTTATCATCAAAAGAATTTATGTACTCACATTCAGACGGACAAAAAAACATTTCAGATATTTTTAAATCAATATTTTTTTCAGTTTTTTCAATGTCACAGCCTGTTTCCTTTCCGGCAAAAGCCGCTATTGCAAAATTTCCAGAATGTGAAACATTAAAATGTATATTGGGATATTCCTTTATTGACGGCTTGCCGTTTTTTCCGTATGTAAATAAAATGTTCTTTCCTTTCAGTCCGAACTCCGACAGTCCGAAATCAATCAGCAGTCCCGCCGCAAGACTTGAATTTTTATCCTTGCGGAATTTATAGGCAAGCACCTTTCCTTTGCGGCAGTCTGAAATTTTTTTCATACACTTTTGAAAAATTTCATCATCATAAAGTTTTTCAGTATTTAAAATATATGTTTTAACCATAATGCACCATAGATTGTTGTTTTAATAAATGACCCCTGACCGAGTGTGGAAGACTTGGTCAGGGGTTGTTTTTTGCTCCAATGGAACACCTTTGTTTCGTTACAAGGCTATTATATCATATTCAAATCCATAATGCAATATACATATTTCAAAAAAACATCAGGTTAAACCAACAAAAAAGAACCGGCAAGCGTTTAAACTCACCGATTCTTTGTATATAACTATTCAGTCGGATATTTTTTCTTTGAAACAATCAGCACCGCACTCACTGCAAAAGATACCGCAAGCATTAAAACTACCGCCGCTGTAACATTATTCCGGCTGTCGCCTGTCGGTATTATTCCGCTGTTTGTCGGTTCTGATATATCCGTAAACGAACTTTCATCAGCCTCAGTAACGCTGAAAATCCACCTGACCTCTCCTGTCCTGTTCTGACAACTGTTATCCATAAACCTGTCAGCGTTCAGCTTTACATTAAGGCTTGTATTTTCACCCGAATTAAATGTCCCGATTAAAACATTATTTTTCAAGCCGCCCTGTTCTGACGCTTTTGAATCGGAAATAATTCTGCCGTCAGCCGTACTGACGCAAAGGTTGATTTTATCGAGAAAATCGCAATATTCCTTATCGACGGTTTCGGCACGCAAATAAACGGATACGGTTTTGCCGCTGTTGTTGTTTATTTCTATGCTTTGATTTATGCTGTCGCCCGGATAAATATTTTTAAAATTACGGAATAAGTCTGTACTTTCGGGGATAAAAACAAAGCGTTCAGCCTGACCCTCATATATTACACGGCACTCATCAGCGGCATTTGCCGTAACCGAAAATACTGCCGCCAGAACAACACTCAGCGTTAATATTGCCGTAATTACCGATAAATTTCTGTATTTCATCAGCCGCACCTCCTGTCGCTAAAAAATACGCTTTTTCTTCAAAATCTCAGTCAGTCCTCAACAAAAGGATTATTTCTGTCGTTGTTCTTTGACTGTATTGCCTCAGCGTTAATGTCAATGTTGAGTTTTTGGTTCTGATAATCATTACCCATTTCATTATCAAAAGTAACGGTAGTAAACAGGTTTGTTGTTTCTTCGCCCGGCTTAACAACATACTTATAGTAATAATATCCGTCGTCAGAAAGCGTCCAGTTTTTGCCGATATTCAGCTTTATAAAGTCGGTTGGAAGGCTTTCGTCATCGCCCTCAAAACTCATATCAATTTTTGCCCTTATATAAGCCGAACCGTTGCCCGTATTTTCAACCCTGACTTTTTTTGATATACAGTCGCCGGGCATAACAGGTGTTGTCGGGTCAGTGTAGGAAACTTCTCCGCATTGAGTGTCCTTATACTCGTTTATGGTAATATCAAGATTACCTGTTGAAATAGTATTTACTGCGGTATCTTCTGCGGTAAAATATGCAAGGGTTGAACCGGCGGCAACAGCAGCGGCAACAGCACAAACAGAACCGATAATTACTTGTTTTTTCATAACAATTTCCTCCAAAAAACTCAATTCAGCACATCAAACTTGCGTTACGCAAAATAATTACGAATTACGCATTACGAATTACGCATTATTTTAAAGCAGGCTGTCTGCCGCCGCCTGAACAGCATTACTATATTGGTTTTCGCTGACCCACTGATAAGCAAGAGCCTTTACAACGATTTGTTCATTATCTGTAAAATCACTGCAATCACAGCTATCTTGAATCGTGACTGTTGTGAAAAGCGGCTCTAATTTCTGGTCATCACTATTTTTCTTTACAAGTACAGGTTCTCCGTCTTGTGAATATACATAAAGTCCCTCGTGTCCCTCAACTTTCGTCCAGTAGTCCTCATTGACATCAACTGATTTAATCACACTTTTAAGTGAATCTGTCGGAACATAGGACATAAACACATAGCAGTCCTCACTGTTTGCCTCTATTGTTACAGTCGGGTCTTTCGGAAGTACCGCCGAATTGTAGATAAAATAACTGTTTCCTGTGGTTGTTCTTATGCTTGAATCATCTACTATGTTGTAATAAGAACTCGCCTCGTCAAGAGTAAGACCGATTTTACCTATCGTAAAGGTGTTAGTAAGAGTACCCGTCTGTGAAGTCAGCCACGCAAGTGTTGCACCGATTGACAGACACGCCACAAGTGTCAGACTCATAATAAGTACAACTGTTTTCTTTTTCATAAGTTTCCTCCTGAAAAAATAATTTTATCGGGTAATATATATAAAGCCTTTCGGCATTGCCCGCTGTCAGCCTGTGAGATTTCCTGAGTCATCAACAGTTTGTCCCCACGATTGTATTACTGCCTGTTCAGGTTCCGACTGTATCGACTGTGCAAGAATCTGAAAATCAAAAAATTTATCGTTGTATTCTTTGCCGAGTCCGTCTTTAACGGTACAGGTTTTTATTAGTACAGGTGTAAACTTTTGTGGCGGTATTGCAGTTTTGCAGTAATAAAAGCCGTCATTACCCATGAACCAGTCGTCCGTATTCAGCATTATTTCATAAGTGCCGTCAGTTTTTAAAGTTGTCGGATTGCCGTCACTGTCACGCCATATCGGAACAAGTGCCACCCGTATATATGAATTTAAGCTGCCTGTGTTCTTGATTTTTACATTTGTTTTTTCAGTGCCGTTGAAATTCTCGTCAATACTGTTTTCAACTGTTCCCTTATCGGCGGTGTTCACTATTTCAGCCTGTTCAAACAGGTGTGCCGTTGTTAATGATATGCCACCCATTGACAGCACTGCCACCGCCATAATCAACGGTATTATAAGTCTTAAACGCTTTTGCTTTTTCAAAACATAACCCCCTTTTATTCAGAGTGGAGTGTGGAGAGTGGAGTGTGGAGTTAATTCGTAATGCGTAATTCGTAATGCGTAATTATTGTGACGGTAAGTATGTCTGATGAATTGAGTTATTGATAAAGACAAGTTGTTGGAAAGTAATTATGAATTATGAATTATAAATTGTGAATTATTATTGTATTTATGGATTTTTCTCAGCATTGAAATGACAAGCAAAATAAATATCACTGAGGCAATACATATTTTTACCGCTGTTGATGAAATCCACATTGCAAAATATCCAAGAAATTGTATTGAAAATGTCGCCTTGCCTATAATGTTTTTGTAATATACAGGACTCGGGTCGGGACTGCTGTTTGCGTCGCCTTTGGTGTAAAAATATTCTCCGTCATCAGAAATATCAATAACTCTGTGTGTTGCGACAGTAAGGTTTTTATCCAGTACAAAGCTGATTGTGTCGCCTGTTTTTATGCTCTGATACGGAACATTTTTTACAAAAACAAGACTGCCTGTCCTGTAAGTAGGCTCCATTGAACCCGAAATAACCGAATAAGGTGTATATCCAAAAGCACGAATACCAACAAAAAGCACCGCAAGCGACACAAAAATTATCATTGCACACCACGACAGAATTTTTAAAAATATTTTCATAATAATCAGCCCGCTTTACTAAGTTATTGAACGGATTTATTGAAAACATTGCTTGCGAAACTCTCGTCCGTCAGCCATTTTGTGCCGCCCTTATTTTCAAAGCTGACAGTGCTTTCTTTTGAAGATTTTATGCAAACGGTTTGTGGATTTTCGCCTGTTGTTTCATATTTCCACGACCAGTCAGTTATTTCTGTAATGGTATAGGTAATGCCGACAGTGAGATTTTTAAATGTTTTTGAGCCTGTCCCCTGTATTGTTTCGTATGACACACTGCCGTCAGAACCCTCTATTCTGAATACTGATGATTCGTCAGCAAGCAAGTCGCCTGTTTTCGTCAATACAAAAGTACCGTTGTTCATTGAATACGCAAAATACACCGTATGTTTCAGACTGCTGACTGTAAGATTTACTGAAACTGTATTTTCGGCTTTAATCGGCGGCTTGTCCGTGTATGAACCGATAAATATTGTATTGTCTATATCGTTTGGTGCGTAAAGTGTGTATGACTTATTGAGCGACAGTTTATTGCTGTTATTCTGCATAAAGTCATACTGTTTGAGAATTAAAGCCTGTTCGGGTGCTGAAACCGTTTTGCCGTCACTGTCAATCGGATTGCCGTTGTTGTCCGAGAGATAACACACAACATTTATAAAGCCGTATGAAATTGCCGCTGTCGGTATCGGGAAATTTTTTGAAGTGTTTTTGCCGAGATAGTTTTTGTAATAAAATGTAGTTGTTTTGTTTGTCGGATATTCTATACCGCTTTCGGCTGTGTCTTTTATTCGTACAATATAGCTGAGTTTTGCGGTTGTTCCCTCTTTTACAGTGCCGACTTTCCACTTAATCTGACGCTTGTCCTCACTCAGTTCAACACTGCCCTGACTGCATTGTATTTCGGAAACATCTGAAACAAGGTCAAACATTTCTCCCATAGGGTCAATCACATATCCGTCCTTTGCCGCCGCTGAAATGCTCGCCGCTATGCTTTTAAAAGCAGAATTAAGAGTTTTCTGAACTGTACTTTCGGTTGTCGTTGATGGTATTTCCGTAAAAAATGCACCACTGCCTGTATCAGATATATTTTTAAGAGTTTGTACTCCGTCATCGTCAGCACCGAGTGCTACGGAATAAATATTTATACCGTTATTTTTAATCTTTGTCGCCTCATATTCAGCCGGCAAAATGCCATTATCAATATGAGCTTTACCCAAACAACCCGAACACTTAATATAAAATCCCGGTTTAACATAATATTGATTAACCGAATAATCTATTTCAACGCTGTTAATATCATATATAAGATTATGTTTATTTTCGCTTATATGTTGTACTGTAACACCGCTTACACTATTTATATAATAACAGCGTGTCGGACTTCCGTCACCGAGAATTACAATAACTTTATTCTGTGCCTGTGATTTATTTTTATCATTCAAAAGTTTTTCCGCCTCGTACAAACCTGCTTGCATATTTGTTCCGCCGGTATTATCTCCGGGTACTCTCAGGCTGTCAATGCTGTTTTCAAGTTTAGTTTTATTTGCCGAAAAGTCGGAAACTATTGTTGCAGTTGACTTAAAGCTGACAAGGGCAATTCGGTTTTCGTTGTTTGTGTTTCTTCCGATAATATTGCTTACAAAAGATTTTGCGGCTATTTTTGTATAATCAAGCCTTGAATAACCCGGCTCGGCTTCCTGTTCATCTATGCCCGCCATTGACCACGACATACTGTTTGATATATCAATAACCAGTACAATATCCGTTGTGGTTTTGTAGTCTTTTCCGTCAATGGAAAGGTCTATCCGCCACTTGTCGTCACTGCCGTCAACCTTTGTCGCTGTCTTGTTGAGATTAACTGAACCTTGCTTGTCCCACGTTGGTTCGGGCAGTGTATCATCAACGGCTTTTACATTTATAAATGCGTCTGATGAAATAAGGAAAATTCCCGTAAAGGCAAGCATAAGTGCAAGAAATTTAAAGCCTGTCCGAAAAATCCGCATATTTATTTTATGCGTCATAAGCGTACCTCCTGTTTTAATTTTTATCATAAATTCAATGCACAAGAAATTATATGAATAACAAACGGAAAATATGACCATTATATTTTTATTTATGAAATTTATCCTTGCACAGTAAATGTATATGCCCGACCTGAACCGTTTATTACTGAATTTTATTTTTAACACAAAAAATAACCGCCGCTGTAAAATCATACAGCAACGGTTTTTTTGAATGTCTTGTTTTTTTATTTTATTGAGCGTCCTCAACTTTGAGGAGATAGAGCTTATTCTTTTGTTTAAAGCCTGATTTTTTCCACAGTGCCATTGCGGAACGGTTTCCGATATGAGTATAAAGAATAGGAGTAAGTCCACGTTCTTTTATTTTGTTTATTGCAAAAACAGTCATTTTGTAGCCATAGCCTTTTTGACGTTCATCAGCACGTACAGCAACGGATTTTATGCGGATATATTTTTCGGTACGGCTGCCTATTGCAGTATTTGCGATAATTTTTCCGTTTCTGACAAGTCCGTAAAGCTCCATATTGAGATATTCCTCGACTTTGCGGTCAAATTTATCAGTCCAGCGGAACTCCTCACAAAGCGATTTATAAAAATCCGTAACCAAAGCAACGTGTTCAGGATTATCCTTGTCTATAAGAATAATTTTTTCGTCAGATTCAGATTCTGTACCTTTGATTTCCTCACCTTCATAGGTAAACACGGCAAGCGAAAATTCATCTTTTACAACATAGTTTATGTCAAGAGATGTAAGTGCATAAAGGTCTGAAAGATTTGATGAAACGTCCTGTTTTACATAAATTTCGGCTTTCGGGATTTTCTGGTCACGCAAAAAACGGCATATATCAATCAGTTTGTTTGTGTCGTCCTTGATTGATGAAGATGTCCATATCCATACCTTATGACTTGTTTTTGAGGTTGATATGATTACGCTTTTGTGGTCGGAATAAAGATTGTAGTTATGTTCGTTTCTTGCTGATTCAATCGAGTTAAAAATAATCGAGTCCGAGATATATTCAGGATTTTTGAAAATTGCATCAACACCTGAAATTTTATCAAATTTTGTTCCCATTTTTTTATTCTCCTTTTTCAAAAAATACAGCATATTTTACAAAAACTGTTTTTCTCTACTTATTTTAGCCTATTTTGATAACTATTTCAACAATTATCAAAATAAAAATTCAAAAAAGATTTTTTTGTTGTTTCAAAGAATTATCTGACAGATTTTAAGAATATTTTGAAAAATGTGTTTGCTTTCAAAATGAAATTGTGTATAATATAAATTAGGATAGTGGGACAATTTACTGAAAAACTATTGTAAAGGGGGTGTTAAGATGATTTATACAGTCACATTCAATCCGGCAATAGACTATGTTGTCAGCGTCGAAAATCTTATTGCCGGTACTGTCAACAGAACCAAAAGCGAAAAACTCTATTACGGCGGCAAGGGCATAAACGTTTCGCTCATACTCAACAGGCTCGGCATAGAAAATATCGCATACGGTTTTCTTGCCGGCTTTACAGGTGAAGAAATAGAAAAAGGACTTCGTGAACAAGGAGTAAAAACCGATTTTATCACGCTGAAAGACGGACTCTCACGCATAAATGTCAAAATTATGTCGTCGTATGAAACCGAAATAAACGGACAGGGACCTGACATTCCACAGAACGCAATAGACGATTTATTCGGAAAACTAAATACAATAAAAAGCGGTGACACTCTTGTACTTGCCGGCAGTATTCCTCAGACACTTCCGTCAGATATATATGAAACCATTCTGAACAGGTTGAGCGGAAAAGGAATAAGGTTTGTTGTTGACGCAACAGGTGATTTACTTCTTAATGTTCTGAAATATCACCCGTTTCTGATAAAGCCGAACAACTTTGAACTCGGCGAACTTTTCGGACGGCATATTAAAACAAAAGACGAAATTATCTCCTGTGCAAAGGAACTGCAAAACAAAGGTGCAGAAAATGTGCTTGTTTCACTCGGCGGAAACGGTGCTATACTTGTAAGTGCAGACGGTCAGATATATCGCATAAAAGCCGTCAGCGGCAAGGTAAGAAACACAGTAGGTTCGGGCGATTCAATGGTTGCCGGATTTATTGCCGGATATATAAAAACCAATGATTATAAATATGCTCTTGAACTCGGTTCTGCCGCCGGAACTGCAACAGCTTTTTCAGATGACCTTGCCACTTATGACGAAATTATGGAAAATCTTAAAAAGCTACAAAGTCAGAATTAAAAGTATGTTTAACCGTATCAAAAAATAAAAAAAACACATAATAATCATAATTATGATTATTATTGAGTAAATCTGAAATTTGCTCATTCAGAAAAAACAAAAAATTCAAAATATCAAACCAAAAGGAGAAATAACTATGATTACACAGAAAATGACAATCAAAAATCCACAGGGACTTCATATGCGTCCGGCAGGAGTTTTCGCAAAGGAAATGGGAAAATTCGAGTGCAGTGTTTTTATAAAATATAAAAACAACAGGGTAAACGCAAAAAGTCTTCTCAACATTATTGCCGCTTGCATTAAATGCGGTTCTGAAATTGACATTGAGTGCGACGGTTCAGATGAACAGGAGGCAATGGCAAAGGCTATTGAACTTGTTGAGTCAGGTTTTAACGAATAATAACTTTTATACGTTGAAAACGAGGTGATACGAATGTTAAAGGGTATCGGCGTATCAAATGAAATGGGTATGGGCAAAGCCGTTATTATAAAAGAAGAACAGCCCATATATGAAAAGCATACCGTCAGCAATACTTCTGATGAGGTAAAACGCTTTGAACAGGCTGTTGATAAATTCATCGAAAAAACCAATGTTCTCGCTGAAAGAATAAGCAAATCCGCCGGCGAAAAAGAAGCTGAAATTCTCAGGGGTCATATTCTTATGATTCAGGACGTATTTATGGCTGATGAAATAAAAAAACAGATAGAAAACGGTGAATGTGCTGAGGCGGCACTCGAAAACGTCTGTGACAGTTTTATCGGAATACTTTCAGTCGCTGAGGACGAACTCACACAACAGCGTGTAACCGATATATGCGACCTTAAAAAACGTATGCTGAAAATACTTCTGAATATTGAGGAAACCGACATAAGCACACTGCCGGAAAACACCGTACTCTGCATAAACGAACTTACTCCGTCAATGACGGCGGGAATTGACGCTAAAAATATTGCCGGTATTATTACCGAAATCGGCGGAACAACATCACACTCGGCAATTCTTGCAAAAGCACTTGAAATTCCGGCGGTACTCAGCGTTAAAGACGCAACATCTCTGATTAAAAACGGCGATACGGTAATTGTTGACGGCACAAAAGGAGAAGTTATTGTTTCACCGTCAGAAAATGAACAGGCTGAGTATAAAACAAAAAAAGAAAATCATCTCAAAGAAAAATCCGAACTTCAAAAATATATCGGTCTTGAAACAAAAACAGCCGACGGTCATAAACTTGAACTTGTCTGCAATATAGGAAACCCGAAAGACGCTGACAAAGCCTTACAGTGTGACGGTGAGGGTATCGGACTTTTCAGGACGGAATTTCTGTTTATGAGCAGATTACAGGCACCTACTGAGGAAGAACAGTTTGAGGCATACAAGAGCGTTGCCATTAAGATGAACGGCAAACCTGTTATAATAAGAACTCTTGATGTCGGTGGTGATAAGGATATTCCCTATCTTAATCTTCCGAAAGAGGAAAATCCATTTCTTGGTTATCGTGCAGTACGTTATTGCCTCGGAAATAAACAGCTTTATATGGCACAGCTTAAAGCACTTCTCAGGGCGAGTGCTTTCGGAAACATAAAGATTATGATTCCTATGGTCACCTGTATTGAAGAAGTACGTGCGGTTAAAGCACTTATTTCTGACATCAAAAAACAGCTTGACAATGACGGCATAGCATACAACAAGGATATTCAGGTTGGTGTTATGATTGAAACACCGTCAGCGTCACTTATTGCCGACATTCTTGCAAAGGAAGTTGACTTTTTCAGCATAGGAACAAACGACCTTACACAGTACACTATGGTTGTTGACCGTGGAAACGCTGATGTTTCCTATCTTTATTCCGTATTCAATCCGTCTGTATTGCGTTCAGTACAGCATATTATCAAATGTGCAAAAAACGAAAATATTTTCGTCGGTATGTGCGGTGAGGCGGCGGCAGACAAAATGCTTATTCCGTTGCTTATTTCATTCGGACTTGATGAATTTAGCGTAAGTGCAACATCAGTTCTGACGACAAGAAAATCCATTTCAAGCTGGACAAAGCAGTCGGCTGATGAGGTTGCACAAAAGGCTATGCAGCTTACAACCGCTGATGAAGTTATAGCATATCTTAAACAGACAGCAAGATAATTTTTTCTGAATATACTCAAACAGTAAAGGACACCAAATTAAACGGTGTCCTTTATCATTTTATTTATTGAATTGTCATTCGTCTTGCTGTATAAGAAATTTCCGTTTTCTGACGGTGAAAATGATTTGCTGATAATCTTTGCGAGAGTTCCCTCTGCCCACGAATAATCAAACATATATTCTCCCTGAAAAAGCGAGTAATACTTTTCGGGATTTTCAAGCAGCTTGAAATAATCACATTCAATCATATCATACCTGATATAAGCGTTTGCACGTGAAGTGTCAAAAATTCCCTGAACACCGTTGTCAGCCAGTGCCTTTTTGATTGATATAACGGCTTTTCTGTACAGTTTTTTGACTTTTTCGTCATAGTGACGTTCAGACCATAATTTGTCTATTGCCTCACACATTGAAACATTGCCGCCGACACGGTCAATACATAATGCAAAAAGTTCCTTTGCTTTTGCGTTGTGAAAATCAACAGGCACACCGTCAACAAAAACATCAAACCGCCCGAAAGTACGTACATATACCTTTTTTGTCAGTCGGGTTGAAAGAAGTCTGAACCTCTCCATACAATCATCTACTTCATCTTTGTTGTACGGCTTTTTTATAAAGTAATCACAGCGGTTTCTGTACACTTCAACCGACTGAATGTCGTCATTACCCGTGAGAAAAATAACCGCTTTATCATTGTATTTTTTTATTACGCTTATTATGTAACTGTAATCTATTTTTTCTGAACATACAGACAAAAAGACTAAATCCACGCTGTTTTCAAGAAAAAAAGAAATTGTTTCTTGTGTATCGGTAAACACCGAAAGATATAATTTCTTATCCTGAAAAATTTTATCATAAAGCAAAGCGTTTTGTTTTGTGTCGTCGTCAATAACAGCAACTCTCAATTTTTTCACCTTTCTCTGACGGCTTTCAGGTCAGCATATCCTCAACAATATCCTTTAAGTGTACAGGATATATATTATACTCCACAAGCATTTCACGCAAATTTCTTACTTGTTCGATATTGTCCGAAATATCCTCAATACAGCAGTGTTCACCGTCAAGCTTTGCAATACTGCTGTCACGGTTATACATATTTATTCCGTAAACGGTAACATTGCCCGTATCCTCAATAAACACATTATTTTCGGTTATTTCACAAACGTATGTATTCTTTGAACTGACATTATATGTGGTCATACTATTACTCCCCATTGACATAATTTTTGATATTTCACCTTAATCACACATTTATTATACTTTATAATATTAAAATGCACAATACCACTATGGTTGAAAAGGTCATATCATTCATATATCATTTTTATGATTTCAATACGGGATTGTACGCCGAGTTTTTTGTAACAGTTATAAAGCACTTTTTTAACTGTACCCTCGGATATTTTCAGCTTGCTTGCAATATATCTGTTTGTGTAACCCTTGATTACTAATTTCACTATTTCATCTTCACGTGGTGTGAGTTTTGAAAAAACTTTCCCGTCAAACATACCTATTTCGTCTGTCGGTATAATTGTTGTTATGATATAGGATATATCGTTTCCGTTCATACTCGGCACGAAATTAAGAGAATAGGAATACTCCTTGCCGTCAGAACTTTTATATTTAAGTGTACCGCATACGGCGGATTTGATGTTGAGGGATTTTTTGAAATGTGCTGACTCGGATATAGCTTTAACGCTTATTTTATCCTGACTTATCATTCCGGCAAGAACCGAATTTATGTCAAAGAGAGAAATATTATCCTTATCCGAACAATCAATTACAGCATAACCCATCCAGCAGGATTTTGCAACAGGATTTATATTTTTATCGGCTGAATTTGTTATTTTCAGAAAATCATCATAGCTTAAAAAGGTCATATTTACAATTATTGAGCGTACTCCATCGTGGAAAAACGGACGCATAACAACATAACTTATACCTTCCCTGAATTTTGTATTCGTAAAAATATCATAATATCTCATAACACTGTTTTTTTCTATGCACATATTCATAATCGGCTGTACCTTCATTGAATATATGTTCTCCTGAAAAAGCAAATCAAGAAACGCACCTTTTTTTATATCAGGAAACATTTGTCTTATGTTTTCGTCAAACATATCAATTCTGAAATGTTCACCTGTTTTTGTTGCGATTACAGTATCAGAGGACATATCTTCAATTATAGTGCTTACAGGTTTTACTATATGACCGTTTATTTCACCGTCAGTAAAATCTGTTACTAACTCGCCCATACATCTCATAATAGGAAAGTTGACAACAACACTGATTTTCCATACTGTACACTGATTTTTGTATGTATATTCACTTACAAAATCGAATCTGTCCGACATTTTTTTGAGCTTTTCAAAACCGTCAGCAATTTTTTTTACTTCATATTCAGGTTTAAAGTCAGCAATACTCATACCTACATTGTCCTTAGTATAATTCTTGATATTAAGGTATGTATCGTTTGCGGAAATCATTTTTATTGAACCGTCATTATTCATAAGATACTTTGAAAAAAAGTAATTTTCCGACGACCATAACAAATTTACTTTTTCACGGTCGAACTCAGTTTTGAGTATTTCAAAATCTTTTTTCATTGTCTGTCCTCCATCCATATTATAATGATATAAATAGTACAAAGTGGTCTATTAGCATTATTTTATAATGCTATAAGCTACTGATACGCTACTTTTTTGCTTTAAAAACCCATTATCTCTATTATTTTGCTGTAAATTCAAAAATAATTTTCTTGGATTTAACTTTTTTACTTGCACTGCGGTTGAATTATCCTCAAAAAATGCTATAATGATAATATTATACGATAAATGAACAGGGGGAATTATAAATGCAAAAGCATAACGGCGAAAATTATTATATTACAACGCCTATCTATTATCCGTCAGGAAATCCTCACATTGGTCACTGCTATACAACGGTTGCCTGTGACTCTATCGCAAGATACAGACGCATGCAGGGATATGATGTAATGTTCCTTACGGGTACTGACGAACACGGTCTGAAAATCGAACAAAAAGCCGCTGAAAAAGGCATTACTCCAAAAGAGTATGTTGATGACGTCGTAAAGAAATTCAAAAGCCTGTGGGAATGTATGAACATCAGCTACGACAGATATATCCGTACAACAGACGACTATCACGTTGAATCGGTACAGAAAATCTTTAAAAAGCTGTACGACAAGGGCTATATTTATAAGGGCGAATACAAAGGAAAATACTGTACTCCGTGCGAAAGTTTTTGGACGGAATCTCAGCTTGTTGACGGTAAATGTCCGGACTGTGGTCGTGAAGTAACTGAGGCAAAAGAAGAAGCCTATTTCTTTAAAATGTCGCCATTTGCTGACAGAATAGAAAAACTCCTCACCGAAACTGACTTTTTACAGCCGAAAACAAGAGCAGTTGAACTTGTCAATAATTTCATTAAACCCGGACTTGAAGACCTTTGTGTTTCAAGAACCAGTTTCAAGTGGGGTATTCCTGTTACATTCGACACAAAGCACGTTGTATATGTATGGATTGACGCACTTTCAAACTATATTACCGCACTCGGATATGACAACGAACATTATAACGATTTTGATAAATTCTGGCCCGCTGATGTTCATATGGTTGCAAAGGATATTATGCGTTTCCACGCTATTATATGGCCGGCAATGCTTATGGCACTCGACCTCCCTTTGCCGAAACATCTTGCTGTTCACGGCTGGATTACATTCAACGGTCAGAAAATGAGCAAATCTCTCGGAAATGTCGTTGACCCGTTTATCCTCAGTGAAAGATACGGTGCTGACGCAATAAGATACCATATTATGAGAGAAATGGCACTCGGTGCTGACAGTTCATTCTCAAATGAAATTATGATTAACCGCATAAATTCCGACCTTGCAAACGGACTTGGCAATCTTGTTTCAAGAACCGTTGCAATGGTTGAAAAGTATTTCGGCGGAACTCTGCCGACAGAACGTGAAAGCGGAGAATTTGACGACGATTTAATCGCCTGTGCAACCTCACTTTCGGACAAGGTTGACTCTTTCCTCGACCAGACACAACTCAATAATGCCCTTGCCGAAATATTCAAGGTTGTTTCACGTGCCAACAAATATATCGACGAAACAACTCCGTGGATTCTTGCAAAAGATGAAAACAAAAAAATCCGTCTTGCAACCGTTCTTTATAATCTTCTTGAAACAATCCGCATTGTTTCTTCACTGCTTTCTGCATTTATGCCGACAACAATGCCAAAGGTATGGGAACAAATCGGAGCAACTGAAACTGATGTTTCATACGAAAACAGTGCAACATTCGGTATTCTGCCAAAGAATATAACCGTTCATAAAGGCGAGGCAATTTTCCCGAGAATTGACGTTGACAAGGAAATTGAAGAACTCAACAAGATTATCGGTTCACAAAAGCCGTCCGAACCCGAAAAGACAGAAGAAAAAACCGAACACGAGGGACTTTCACTTATCGGAATTGACGACTTTATGAATGTTGAACTTCGTGCCGCAAAAATTACCGCCTGTGAACCTATCAAGAGAGCGAAAAAATTACTCAAACTCACTCTTGACGACGGAAACGGCGAAAGAACTGTTGCAAGCGGTATTGCAAAATTCTATACTCCCGACGAACTTATCGGAAAAACTGTAATTCTTGTTGCGAACCTTAAACCAGCCGTATTGTGCGGAGTTGAGAGCAACGGTATGATTCTTGCCGCTGATGACGGTGACGACGGAATAAAGGTTGTTTTCCTCGACGGCGTAAACCCCGGTGCAAGAATAAAATAAAATGCAGAATGCTGAATGCAAAATGCAGAATTGATGAGCATACAACCATTTTACATTCTGCATTCTTAATTCTGCATTATAAAAAAATCCCCATAGAGTATTCCAAAAACAAATTTTCAGGAAATACTTTGTGGGGATTGTTTTATTCTGATATTAAAGTGTAATGAAAATATATGCGTTGCTGTCCTTGTCGAGCCATTCAAGTATGGTTTTCATTATGTCCTCAGGAACTGCCACACAACCAGATGTAGCAGAATTTTTGCAGTGCATAAACATTGCAGAACCGGCATTTGCAACAACAGGGTCTGTATTGTAGTTTATTACAATACCGTATTTGTAAGCGTCAGTTTCCGAAATCATATGTTCGGCACTCTCCCAGTCCTTTTTTTCCGTACCCTCAACTTTTTGATTGTAGTAAACTGACTTCGGGTCATCAACCCAGTATGTGTCCTCAGTTATTCTGAACATAGGATAGCTTGTTGACGGTTTGTCGTCAATGTAAAATCCCTCACCAAGCTGATAAAATCCGAGCGGTGTTTTCTTTGAATTTTCTGTAACAACAAAATCGGCACCATTTTCACCTATGTAGCATTTGTCGGTCAGCGGCTTGCCGTCACCGGCTATGTTCCACCAGTAACCGTTTTCGGCTTGCTGATAGCAGTAAACAGTTCCCTTGCTGTCGTTTGTATCCACTACGATAAGATGGTCAAAATTCATATTGTCATAAAAATATCCATAGTTGGAAATATATGTTGTAAGTTCCTCAGGCTGTGACGAAAGGTTCTCAGGCGGTGTAAGCTGTAATTTGAGTGAAGATGAGGACTTACTTTCCTCTGGACTTTCTTCCGCTGATGATTCGGCTTTCTTTGATGTTTCCTGAACCGAACTTTCAGATTTTGATGATTGTTCTGTACTTTCAGGCTTTGTGCTTTCCTGTACGCTACTTTCGGACTTTATCGGTTCGGCTGTTTTACCGTTGTTTATAATGTCAGACGCAAAAAAACCTACCGTAACCGCCGACACTGCAAACACAGCCGCAAGAGCTATTTCAGTTATAATAAAAGAAGATTTTTTCATATCACACCTCGTTTTTTTGTAATCAAATCAAAAATAAGACTTACTCTATAACAATATTATACTTTTATTTTGGTTTTTGTAAATAGATATTAGTGAATTTCTGGCTTTTGACAATAATTATAGATTTTATCTCTGAAAAATGCTATTATAAATTACAAGCCTTTACTCTATATGACATAATTGTTATTTGACATTGACGCATTGCGGGAATATGATATATATAACTCAGACATCTATTAAAAATGAAAGAAAGGTGAAATTTTATGAATGATATTTTGGAAATAATCTCGTTTATTATAAGACTCGTAGTTCCGTTTTTTGCTCTGTTGATAATCATTCTGTGTTTTTCATCTTTAAGATACGGACGACGTGAAGAACACGCTCTGATTGTACTTGAAGACGAATATAGGAAAATCCGATATCCTGTTCTTTACTGGGAAAATTCAATCGGACGTAGTCGAAATTCTGACATAAGAATAAACGACCCCGCTGTTTCAAGGGATCACGCTGTACTTTTAAGGCGTGATGACGGCTGGTTCATTACCGACACAGGCTCAAAAACTGGTGTATATGTAAACGAAAAAAAGACAAAAGGCAGACAGGCTGTTTATATTGACGATAAAATAGCACTCGGAACGTCTGTACTCACTCTTAAACGTGCAGATAACTACACTGACATCAGCAGTGATTCAAGAATCAAAATCAAAAAGAAAAAGGACAAAACTGTTTCCTGTACTCTTATACTTACGCTTATCACTGTTTTTATGGGGCTTATGAGTGCCGAAGCAATAATAAATATGGGTAGTATAGATGTACTCTACCCTGTTTCGATATTTATTGTAATTATGTGGGGATTTTATTTTATCTCAAAGTCAAAACTTAACCGACGTAATTTTGAACTTGAATCCCTTGCACTTCTGCTTTCGGGAACAGGAATTGTACTTAATGCCTCTCACGACCTCAAACAGTCATTTGTACAGGTTGCGGCAATGCTGCTTGGAATATTTGTATTCTGTTTTCTTATATGGTTTATTGAAATTCCCGACAGAGTTATGAAATGGCGTATTATTATTTCAATTCTTGCAATAGGACTTCTTGCTATGACGGTTGTACTCGGAAAAGTTCAGAACGGTGCAAAAAACTGGATTATCATAGGGCCAATATCCGTTCAGCCATCAGAATTTGCAAAAATTGCGTATATTTTTGTCGGTGCGTCAACGCTCGACCAGTTGCAGACAAAAAAGAACCTCGGCGAATTTATTGTTGTAACGGGACTTTGCATAGGACTGCTTTTCCTTATGAGTGATTTCGGAACGGCAATAATATTCTTTGTAACATTTCTTATTATTGCATTTATGCGTTCAGGCAACATCAAAACCGTAATACTCGCCATAACTGCCGCAATTCTTGGTATAATAATAATCCTGTATTTCAAGCCGTACATTGCAGACCGTTTTGAAGCGTGGGGACACGTCTGGGACTATGCACAGACATCAGGTTATCAACAGGTGAACACGTTTATATATTCAGCAAGCGGCGGATTGTTCGGTGTAGGACTTTCAAAAGGCTTTCTGCAATATGTTTTTGCGTCCGAAAGTGATGTTGTATTCGGTCTTGCGTGTGAGGAAATGGGTTGTTTTATGGCAATACTTCTTGCCTGTGTAATAGGCGGATTTATGATTTATGCAAGAGCCGTAACAACACGCAGTCGCTCAACATTCTACTCTATTGCCGCCTGTTCAGCCGCAGGACTTCTGGTATTTCAGGCAGCACTGAATATATTTGGTGTTACGGATATTCTTCCGCTTACTGGTGTTACACTGCCGTTTGTAAGCTACGGCGGAACAAGTATGGCTTCGTGCTGGGGACTTTTAGCGTTTATTAAAGCCGCTGACGAACGCACATATTCACACAGACGGCTTAAACCAAGAAAAGAAAAAGTAAAGTCTTCTGTCAGAAAACAGGAATATCAGGACATAAGTTCAAATTCTGACCAAGATTATGTAGAAATATAATCGGGAGGTGTAAGCATTGAAAAGAACCCGTACACGCTCAATAATGGTACTTATAATGACTCTCGCTTTTTTTGCGGGCTTGATATATTTTATAGCAAATCTTGCTGTACACTCTGCCGAATGGTCCTCAATGCCACAGAACAGTCATCTTTCCGACAGCAACGGACTTGAAAATGCCGGAAAAATATACGACATAAACGGTGTTGTTCTTGCCCAGAGCGTTGACGGCAAGCGTGTATATAATGAAGATGAAGAAATACGCAAAGCCTGTCTGCACGTTGTCGGCGACGATACAATAAATATTTCAACGGCAATACAGACTGCTTACCGTTCGGAACTTTCGGGATATAATTTCATATTCGGACTGGGACTGCCGTCATCAGTATCAAGCGGTCGTGATATAACACTCACCATTGACAGCAATGTTCAGAAAGCCGCTTATGAGGCACTCGGTTCAAACAGAGGTGCCATTGTCATATATAACTACAAAACAGGCGAAATTCTCTGTATGGTCAGCACCCCGACATACGACCCACAAAACAGACCGTCTGACATTGATACAAATGATGAATATGAAGGTGCATACATTAACCGTGCAATTTCAGCATCTTATCCGCCCGGTTCAACCTTTAAACTTGTAACTGCCGCAGCCGCCCTTGAAAATATGGATAATATCGAGGACAGAACATATTATTGTTCGGGCAGTGACACTATCGGCGGCAAGGAAGTAACCTGTTATCAGGCAAGCGGAGAAGTTGATTTTAAAAACGCTCTTGCAGAATCTTGCAACTGCTATTTTGCACAGCTTGCACTCGACCTCGGCAAAGACAAAATGACAGAACAAGCCGAAAAAATGGGCTTTAACTCATCAATAAAATTTGATAACATAGAAACTATTGACAGCACATACAATGTATCAAAAGCAAATGACAACGACCTTGCGTGGTCAGGTGTCGGACAGTACACCGTCCTTGAAACTCCTATGAATATGGCGGTAATTTCCTCAGCAATAGCAAACGGCGGTACACCTGTTATGCCGCATATTATAAAGAATATATCAATGCCGTTTGGTATGAAGTCTTCGGATAAAACTTCATCAACAGGTTCACAGATGATGAGCGAAAATACCGCAAAAACATTGTATGATATGATGGATTATACGGTTGAATCAAACTACGGAAAATCATATTTTTCAGATAAACTCGATATTTGTGCAAAAACCGGCACAGCAGAAGTCGGCAACGGAAAAGGTGCTCACGCTTGGGTAACAGGCTTTGCAAAGGACAAGGATTGTCCGCTGGCTTTTTCAGTTATCGTTGAAAATGGCGACTCTGGTTATTCGGTTGCAATTCCAACTGCAACGGCTGTACTCAATGCCGCCGCAGACGCTTTACGAAACAACGTATAAAAAAACGCATTTTCAACACAATGGGTCTTGATTTCACATAATATATGTGCTATAATCTGAATTAAAAGAACGATTTGGAAATCTTTTCGGACAGGTGGTGAAAAAATTGGATAACAACGAACTCCTTATTGCTTTAAAAAGTATTGTAAAAGATGCGGTACAGGAAGAAATTTCTCCCGTAAAGGAAAGCATATCCCAGTTGCAGTCAGATGTAAACGAAATCAAAGACAGACTTGATGTTGTCGAACAGCGTCTTGATAAAGTTGAAACCCGTCTTGACGTTATCGAACAACGGCTTGATAAAGTTGAAACTCGTCTTGACAAAGTTGAAACCCGTCTTGACAATATGGACAAACGCTTTGATGTCATTGAAACTCGTCTTGATAATATGGACAAGCGTTTTGATGTCATTGAAGAACGTCTTGAAATTGTCGAGGAAAATATCGAAATTGTCAAAACTGCCACAAATGAACTTATCGAATGGACAGAAAAAGCTGCCGTCAGTGTTCATATTCCCTTTATGGAACCTGACAATGCCTGATATACATTCATAATAACAAAACCTCCGTACAAAACTTTTTATGTTCTGTACGGAGGTTTATTTTATTCTGTAAATTCTACAAGAATATTTCCGTTAGATGTGTATGCCTCTATTTTCTTGTTTGAGGTTTTGTTTTTGTTGTTATAAATAGCAAGCGAATCATTGCCGTTTGAAGTTGATGAAGAAATATTGTAATTATCAGGATTTCCTGTAATATTTCCCAATATCGAACCGTTAGATGTCTGTAAAGTGATATTATCCGAAGATATATTACTTATATCTATTGCACCGTTTGATGTTGAGGCTTTTATCAGGTTTTCGGATTTAATATCCGATAAGGATATTCCACCGTTTGAAGTGGTCATTTCTGCACTTTTTGCATTTACATTTTTAACCGTTATCGCACCATTACTTGTTGTTGTACTGAGTTTATCCGCTTTTAGTGCCGAAACTTTTATATGACCGTTTGTTGTGCCGAGTGATATATTATCGGCGGTTATTTTATCGGCAGTAACCGAACCATTAACTGTATTTCCGCAAAAAGTATCTGATACTATATTTGAAAATTGTATCTTGCCGTTTGATGTATAAAACTCCGCCTTGTTTACATTTATATTTTCAACCGTTATTTTACCGTTTGAAGTTTCAGTTTTAATATTTATAGCATTGCTGTTTTCGGGCAGTTCAATAATGGTTTTCAGTCCGTGTTTTTTATATCCGTGAAAAAAGCCTTTTGTGTATTGCTTTATGCCGTAATCCCAGAAATCATCATAAAGTTTTATTTCGCTGTCCTGAGTAAGTTCAGACACAGTCGGGCAACAATCCGTTGTGTAGTATGTAACGTGAATTTTATCATCACTGCTTTTCTTGACTAAAACTTCGGAATTATACTGTTTTACCGAAATAGCCTTTATATCCTTAACATCATAGGACTTTGATATTTGCTGAGGTTCGCCGCAAAGGTCAAGTGCCTTTACATCAAATTTTACCGTCATCATTGCAATAGCCATACATATTGCACCCAATGCACAAACTATTCCCGATATAATAAGTATTTTGTTTTTGTACTTAGTCATTTTTAGCACCGTTACTGAAAACTTATAAAAAGCTATAACAGCTAAATTAAAAAGTATAAATATTATAACTTTTATGTTTCATTCCTTTTTCATTGTGTCCGATTTTGCTTAAAAAGCTACTCTCGTTTGATGTGACACTCCAAAGGCTTAAATTCCCGACTAACGTATCGGTACATATTAACAGTATTTGTTTTGACTATGCTGTTAATTCTTTGTATCTCTTTAAATTCACACTTGCCTGATAATCTCTGTCCATTACATTTCCACATTCAGCACAGATGTATGTTCTGTCTTTTAGTTTTAAATCTTTTTTGATATTTCCACAACAAGAACACATCTTACTTGACGGATAATATCTGTCTGCCGTTATAAACTCAATATTATTCCGGTTACATTTGTACTGTATCTGTCTGTAAAATTCATAAAAGCACTGTTCCTGTACAGCTTTGGCTAAGTGTTTATTCTTCATCATTCCCTTTACATTTAAATCCTCTAAAACTATATACTTTGGTTTTCGGCTTATAATTTCAGATGTTGTTTGATGTAAATGATTATGACGAATATTTGTTAATCGGTGATTTATCTTCAAAAGCTGTTTTTCACTTTTTAAAATATTTTTAGTTTTACAGTAACGTACCCCCTTTCTGTTTTTATTATATTTTCTTGATATTTTACGCTGTAATCTACGCTTTTTCTTTTTTAGTTTTTTGACTTTTGCGGTCTTATTGATATTTTTATAAGTATGCTTATCAGAACATACTGCAAGGTTTTTTATACCTATATCAATTCCTATGCCGTCATTCAACGGCTGTTCTTCACTCTCCAAACATTCTATGCCTACTGAAATCCACCAGTTTAAGCCGTCAAATGTTATTCTGGGATTTAAATACTTTACATTTACAGGAATTTTATTCTTCTCTGCAAGTTTTACAGCATTAAACTTTTGCTTATTTTTTCTCTTACTCTCTGTCAGTTTTTCAAGTATTACATGAGTCGCTGTAAATTTTATCTTGCTTACATCTGCATAAAAACTTGGTTTTGACTTTCTTTTGCTTTTGAATTTAGGATATTTTGCAATGCCACTGAAAAAGTTTTTATATGCTTTACAAGCGTCTTTTACAGCTTGTTTTGTAATGTTATTGCTATAATGATTAAGCCATTCAAAATTATCATTATTTGTTTTCAGATATGTCAGAATTTTTCTTAAATCACAATCTGACATAAAATCATTTCCTATGTCATAATTCATCTGTTGATAATTCAACGCCCAATTATATGCAAATCTCGCTGTGCCTGCACACTCAAACAATTTTGTTTTCTGTTTTTTATTCGGACAGAGCATTACTTTTATTGTTCTAATCATTTTCAGTAAGCTCCTTTATCATCTTCGCTTGTAATTTATCCCTGACCTATCCCAATTCCATACAAAGCATAACACATTATGTTATAACATTCAACAGAAGTTTTATAACTTGTTACAACTTTATTTTAACAGTTAAAAGCCTCCTGAATCTCTTATTTATATTATATCTGAATTTCCAATATAGTCAATAGTTTCCGACTTGTAAGTCAAAAACTTCATAAAAGTCGAAAGTTTCCGATTTGTAAGTCCAAAATTTTATAAAATCTTAGAGTTTCCGACAGAAAATTCCGTTTTTATATCTTCAATCATCTTATCAATAAGCTGTTCCTGATAGCCGGCAAGTTTTTCTTTTTTTACA
>JAQXZA010000033.1 GCA_029226955.1 Clostridia bacterium
TTCCCAATCAAATGGGATATAGGGTGTGCGTTGCACCCGTTTGTAGTAAACATAGCTTAAACTATGTTGAACAATAAAGAAAAATATTTTTAATAAAATCTTTTATAAATTTTATTGTTTTTAATATTTTTTATAACGTTATAGTCCTGTTCAACATAAAGAGCGGTATCTCCGATAACACGGCTTTTTACTGTAATATTCGTTTTTTCATCAGTGAATGTTTTTTCTGAAATTTCAACTGCCTTAAAGGTTTTATCGCATAAGTATGCAATATTTTCAGCAAGTGAACCTTTTATACCATATATAGTCTTTCCATTGAACCCAAAAAATGCACCTTCATCTAAATACTTGATACTGTCCGGAATTACAATGCTTGTAATTTTATTGTCTGTACCAAAAAAGAAGTCATCTGAAATACCCACAGTACCATCTTTTAAAACTATAGTTGTATCAGCCAGCATCTCGCCTTTAAATGCACAGGCAACCTTACCTAAATATACAACTCCGTCAGGCTGATTTTTATACCACAATGTGTTCTCATATACATCTTTTCCGTCTATACTTGTTACGCTGTCCGGAACATCAATAATTTCAAGACTTGTACAGCCATTGAACGCTTCATAGTAAATTCTTGTTACGCTGTCAGGTATCTTAATATTTTTCAGGCTGCTGCATCCGTAGAACATTCTGCCTGTTATGACCGGTATATTGTTTGAAAGTTTTACATCAGTCAGTTTATCACAGCCAATAAATGTTGATGAATCATTTCCATCAAGACTGCTGACACTGTCAGGCATAGTTACGCTTGTTAAAGTTTCGCAGTATTCAAACGCTTTATCACCTATAACCGTTACACTGTCTGGAATATTATATTCACTCTTATCCGATTTCGCAGGGAATTTAATCAGTTTTGTCTTATCCTTATCAAACAAAACACCGTCCTGTGATGAATATACAGCATTGTTTTCATCAACATCTATACTTTTCAAAGCACTACAACCGCTAAACGCAAGATCACCTATACTTTCAATATTTTCAGGTATGTTTATGCTTTGCAAAGAAGAACAACCGTAAAACATCATATCACCTATGGCTGTAATGTTTTTTGAAAGAGTTACTTCTTTAAGGTTTTTACAGTGTAAAAACAAACTGAACCAACTTCCATCTTCTATCTTTGTTACGCTGTCCGGCATTTTTACACTTGTCAGATTCTTACACAGACTGAATACACTACCGCTCAATGTAGTTACACTGTCAGGAATCTGGTAATCTGTTATGCTACTATTTATCGGAACCCTTATAAGCGTTGTCTTATCCTTGTTAAAAAGCACGCCGTTTTCCGATGAATAATACTCGTTACCCTCGTCAACCGTTATATCGGTTAAGTTCGGGCAATAATCAAATCCCGGCATATCTTTAATGGTAGCAGGAAAGCTTATACTTGTTATATCCTCACGGTTATCTACTTCTTCTTCGCTTATATAAGAAGCAAATGCACCATACGCAACAGATGTAACCTTTTTTCCGTCAATTTCAGACGGAATTTCTACTTTACCTCCATTGTTTTCGGCATTTGCGTTATATCTGAGAACTTTAACTGTTCCGTCCTCTTGTTCGCAATAGGTGAAATCACCCGAAGTTTTTTCTTCTTCCGAAACGGCATTGACAGTAATATTACCGCCACCAATATATCTTGCTCCTGTAACGGCTGTACTCATAATCATAGCCGCCATAAGTATGGCAGACAAGGTTTTTTTGCATTTACTGTATGATTTTTTATTAGCTTTTTTCATAAAATTTTCTCCTTAATTATAAAAACGCTGAAAAATCAATGTAAATTATACATCAAATTTTGTCCTATAATACATCACATAGCATTAAAAGTCAAGAGAATTAACAATATATGGCATTATTGTACAAAAATCATTTACACTCTATTCATAAAATATTTGACATAAAATATAAATCTATTTATTAAACCCGACTATGAATATTCACAGCCGGGTTTTTCGTTGTTTATTCAGTTTTAAATTCAGCAAAAAAAACTATGGTTCACACTAATTACGCATTACGAATTACGCATTAACTTTACTCAATACTGTCTGCCCCAGTAAACCATATGCTTTGCTGGCTTGCCACAGCATACGCATACATCACTGAGATGATCCTCAACAAACGGAATACAACGGGATTTAACACCGCCTGTTTCGTCTTTGAGTTTATCCTCACAATCGGAATCGCCGCACCACATAGCCTTGATAAATCCCGGCTTGTTCTTTGCAATGTCAAGAAATTCCTCGTGAGTTCTTGCCTCGTAGGTCTTGGATTTAAGGTTCTCCAATGCACTTTCGTACATACCGTCGTGAACCTTTTGGAGAGTTTCCTCAATAGCTGATTCGATATTATCAAGTGAAACAACAATCTTTTCACGATTATCACGACGTACAAGAACACACTGGTTGTTTTCTATATCCTTAGGGCCAATTTCAAGTCTTACAGGTACACCCAACATTTCATACTGGCTGAATTTCCAACCCGGTGCTTTGTCACTGTCGTCAAGTTTAACCCTGTAATCTTTTTCAAGAAGTCTGTTTTTGAGTTCGTTTGCCTTTTCAAGAACGCCCTCTTTTTTCTGTACAATAGGAATAATTGCAACCTGAATTGGAGCAATTTTCGGCGGAAGTACAAGACCCTCGTCGTCGCCGTGTACCATAATGATTGCACCAATCATTCTTGTTGATGTACCCCACGATGTCTGGAACGGATAGTGGAGTGTATTATCTCTGCCTGTAAATGTTATATTAAAGTTCTTTGCAAAACCGTCGCCGAAATAATGTGATGTTCCGCCCTGTAAAGCAACACCGTTGTGCATCATAGGTTCGATTGTGTAGGTTTCCTCAGCACCGGCAAATTTTTCTTTTTCTGTCTTTCTGCCGACAACAGCCGGAATTGCAAGAGTTTCTTTATAAAAGTCAGTATAGACTTTAAGCATTCTTTGAGTTTCTTCTCTTGCCTCCTCGGCGGTTTCGTGCATTGTATGACCTTCCTGCCACAAAAATTCAGATGTTCTGAGGAAAGGTCTTGTTGTTTTTTCCCAGCGTACAACCGAACACCACTGATTGTAGAGTTTCGGCAAATCACGGTATGAATTTATAACCTTTGCGAAATGTTCGCAAAAAAGTGTTTCTGATGTAGGACGAACACACAGACGCTCGGCAAGTTTTTCACTGCCTCCTACCGTTACCCACGCACATTCAGGGGCAAAACCCTCAACGTGATCCTTTTCCTTTTGTAAAAGACTTTCAGGGATAAACATAGGCATATAGACATTTTCGTGACCTGTTTTCTTGAATCTTGCGTCCATATCTTTCTGCATATTTTCCCATATTGCATAGCCGTAAGGTCTGATTACCATACAACCCTTAACGCCTGAATAGTCTGCAAGTTCGGCTTTTTTTACTATGTCGGTGTACCATTTTGCGAAATCTTCATCTCTTGATGTAATAGCCTCAACCATTTTCTTTTGCTGTGCCATCTGAAATTCAATCCTTTCACTTCTCAAATCCCGTTTAAATTCAGGTAAATTCTGAATACTGACTAATATTATATAATTTCACTGATAATTTTTCAATAGCAAATGCAATAAAAAACGACTGTTCCGAAACAAAACGGAACAGCCGCCATAAAATTCATCAATAAATTACTGATGATTTTCAATATACTTTACGAGGTCTTCAACAGTCTTGATGTTTTCGATTTCTTCATCAGGAACTTCAACTTCAAATTCGTCTTCGATTGACATAAGAAGGTCAACAACGTCAAGTGAATCTGCACCGAGGTCATTGATGATAGATGTTTCAGGAGTGATTTTGTCTTCTTCAACATCAAACTGTTCGCTGAGAATTGCTTTTACTTTTTCGAGTACCATAAATAAATTCCTCCATACAATTAAAAAATAATATAAAATAAAAAATTGTGCTGTTTTGTTCCTCTGTATTGTGGACAAAAATATATAATTTATGCTACAATAGCTTACAGGGAAAATCGCAAACTGTCGCACACAATTTTTCCATAATCAAATCTTATTAGTTATTTCGTACTTTGTCAATATCAAATTCGTATTTTTTCCTAATATTTATAATTTATTTTATATTTTTAAAATTTTTGGCATATTTACATAAAATATACAGGAGGCAGAATCTTATGTCAACAAGAAAATTTGCAGTTATAGGACACCCGATAGGACACACAATGTCACCGTTTATACACAAGCGGCTTTTTGAGCTTGCAAAGACCGACGGCGAGTATGAAATATTCGACATCTCTCCCGAAGAACTCCCGAATAAAATTTCCGCTCTTAATGAACTTTACGGTTATAACATTACTATTCCGCACAAACAGGCAATTATTCCGCTTATTGATAAGTTAGACAGAAAAGCCGAACTTTACGGCTCTGTAAACACTGTTAAAAACGGTGAAATCCGTGAGGGATATACAACCGACCCTGACGGCTTTTTAAAGGCACTTCATTTTGGCGGTATTCCGTTAAGAAACAATGTGCTTATTATCGGCTGTGGCGGTGTTGCAAGAACCTTTGCGTTTGAGGCGGCTCTTGCCGGCTGTAATACAACTATTGCAGTACGTCCTGACGACCTTAAAGACGTTGCAAGGCTTGCCGGCGAACTTAATTCAAAAATTCTCTCATCATCTGTAAGCACCTGTGTTATTGACCGCATTTCAGGAAATTTCGACTTGCTTGTAAACGCAACACCGCTTGGAATGTACCCAAATATTGATACTATGGCGGTAAGTCCTGAAATAGTCAGCAAATGCAAATATGTTTTTGACGCTGTTTACAATCCGCTTGAAACAAAACTCATAAAAACCGCAAAAGCAAACGGTTCAACGGCTGTCGGCGGAATGTCAATGCTTGTATGGCAAGCCGCTGTATCGCACGAAATATGGGACGGCTCGGTTTATAATACTGACGACATAAATCAGCTTGTAGAGGACAGTGCCGCTGAACTCAAAAAGAAATTTTCATAAGCGGAGGATATAATTGTATGAACAGAAAAAATATAATTCTCTGTGGATTTATGGGTTGCGGCAAAAGCACAATCGGAAGTCTGCTTTCAAAGAAAAACGGAATGTCCTTTATTGACCTTGACAGCTATATCGAAAAAAAGGAAAACAAAACCGTTTCACAGATTTTCGCCGACAGCGGAGAGGAATATTTCCGTCAGCTTGAACGTGAAGCGTCAAAGGAACTTTCAACCAAAAACGGACTTGTCATAGCAACAGGCGGCGGAACGCTGACTTATCAGGTTAATGTTGACCAATTCAAAAAAGGCGGAAGTATCGTACTTCTTGACGTTCCTGTTGAAGTTGTTGCCGAAAGACTGCAAAATGACACCACTCGCCCACTCTTAAACCGTCCCGACAAAGACAAGGCTATGCGTGAACTTTACGAAAAGCGTATGCCGCTGTACAAAGCCGCCGCTGACATCATTGTAAATGCCGCACAGTCGCCTTTACAGGTTTGTAATGAAATAATGTCCTCTTTGTCTATTTAAAGGAGAAATGTAAAATAAAAAAAATATTTCAAGCTGTTTTATGTACAACGCTCACGGTAACTCTGTCGATAGGATTGCTTACAGGTTGTAGTGGCAACTCCTCCATCAACACTAACGGTACAGACCAAAGTCAATCTAATGGAACGGACATTCAAAATCAAACCAATAATATTTTAATAGGTGAACCTCAATATTATTGGAAAGACGCAAATAAAACAGAAATTACAACTGATACTATAACTGTTGATGATGAATTTTCATTGCCGAAAACTGAATAAATAACAACAATCCGCTGACAATACACAAAAATGTACTATCAGCGGATTTGTTTTAATGCAATTTCTGATTCCTAATTCCTAATTCTAAATAACTCCACTCTCCACACTCCACACTCCACTCTCCACACTCCACTCTCCACACTCCACTCTCAACAAAAGAGTCCGTGTTGGTTACAGTAAAAGTACAGCTTGCCGCCGTACATTTTCGGAAATCTCACTTCTGCGTTCTGTTCGGGATAAAGTCTGACAATCAAGGCTCTGTCACAGCCGACATAAGCCACAAAACTGATGTAATGTTCCTTTGTCATACTGTGGTCGAATGTTATATAAAATTCGTCTTCAATCGTTTCAACTTTTAAAGAGTGCTTTTCGTCGCTTGGCTTTGGTTCAAGTCTTGTCAGCTTTCTGCCACAACAGGATATTTCGGAATTTCCTGTTGTTAATACTATATTTCCGCAATCGGAACACACATAAAAACCTGTTTTTTTCATATTGCCTGTTTCCTCCTTGTTTTGCTGTAAATCTCCCGACAATATTATGTTGATATTGACATCTAATATTTCGGATAATTCTTTCAGAACCGATACATCAGGAAAACCGTAACCACATTCCCATTTTGAAACAGTTTTTGCACTTATATTCAGCCTGTCGCCGATTTGCTGTTGAGTCAGTCCTTTTTCTTTTCTCAAACGGCGTAAAAGCTGTCCTACATTTTCTAAATTCATTTCATCACCTCAATCAAATATAGTTACTGAAATCAAGTATAATATTACTTTATATCAAATACAATCCACGCTCCGTAGATATTTCAAAAAAATTTATTGCTTTAAAGTCTTGACAATTTAAAGTGTTAAGTTTATTATGTTATTGTAACAGATATATGAAAGGAAAATCCGCAATGACTGCTTGCCAAAATGTACAATTTAATGTATATTTTTTCGCTTATTCATGCTATAATTATTTTGCATGGATTTTTAAGTCGTGCAACAAAAACAGCGGTATTTCCTGAAACCTTTTTTATCTGTATCTATAAGGTTATTCTGACGGAATCCGCACAGGGTTCCGTTTTTTGATGAAAATTTTTAATTCACGGAGGAATATATAATGATAATAGTATTAAAACCCGAAGTCAAAAAAGAACAAATCACACTTTTTCAAGCGTCACTTGAAGAAAAATACAATGTTAAAGTAAACACCTGGATAGGTGTTGAATCAACCGTTCTCGGTCTTATCGGCGACACAACACAGGTTGATGAAGACTGGGTAAACGCACAGGAAATTGTTGAAAGCGTAAAGCGTGTACAAGAACCATACAAAAAAGCTAACCGCAAATTCCACCCCGACAACACAGTAATTGAACTTCCCACCGGTCAGAAAATCGGCGACGGCAACCTTTGCATTATGGCAGGACCTTGTTCGGTTGAATGTGAAGAACAGATAAATTATGTTGCACAAAGAGTAAAAGATGCCGGTGCAACATTCCTCAGAGGCGGTGCATTCAAGCCACGTACTTCACCGTATTCTTTTCAGGGCTTGAAAGCTGAGGGACTTGACCTACTCAAAGGTGCAAGAAAAGTTACAGGACTTCCGATTGTAACCGAAATTATGAGAGCGTCACACATTGATATGTTTGAAAGCGTTGACATTATTCAGGTTGGTGCAAGAAATATGCAGAACTTTGAACTCCTCAAAGAACTCGGCAAAACCGACAAGCCTATACTCCTCAAAAGAGGTCTTGCAAACACAATAGAAGAATGGCTTATGAGTGCCGAATACATTATGGCTGGTGGCAACAATAAGGTCATTCTTTGTGAGCGTGGAATAAGAACCTACGAAACAGCAACCCGAAATACTCTTGACCTTTCGGCTGTGCCTGTAATTAAAAAGCTCTCTCATCTTCCTGTTATCGTTGACCCGAGCCACGCAACAGGCAAGGCTTGGTTGGTTGAATCTATGGCTATTGCGGCTGTGGCGTCAGGTGCAGACGGTCTTATGATAGAAGTACACAACGACCCGAAACACGCTCTGTCCGACGGTGCTCAATCCCTTACACCTGACCAGTTTGACGTTGTTGCAAAACGTGCATTCGCCCTCAAACAAGCCTACGAGGAAATTATCAATGCGTAATTCGTAATGCGTAATGCGTAATTATTGTGAAGATGGTTAGTTTGTTGCGTTTAAGTTAAATATAACAAAAAGGAGAAATGTCGCAGAATTAAAATTCTGTGATGTATATAAAATTATGAATGTTGTTATTGTCGGTCTTGGAATTATCGGCGGTTCTATGGCAAAGGCTATTGCAAAATATACCGATAACTACATTATAGGTATCAACCGCAGCCGTGAACCGCTCGAAAAGGCTCTTGCCTGTGGTGCAATAAATGAAATAGGCACTGTTGATGATTTAAAACGGGCAGACCTCATTATACTTGGAACATATCCCGAAGTTGCC
>JAQXZA010000034.1 GCA_029226955.1 Clostridia bacterium
TAAAGAATTTGCGATAACATTATGTGTGACAACAAAACGGAAGTTGAACCCGACAAAGCTGTCATAAAAGAGTTTATGAAGAAGGTATATCCTGTATATAATGATAACCCAAGAAAGGATATTTTAATTAACAACACGGATTTTGGAGTGGGTGACTGATATGATTAATGAACTTTTACTTATATTCTCTGTAGTATTTATCTACGGAGCGGCAATTTTGGGATATGCGCTTTTCGGAAAAGCGGGACTTTACTGCGTTTCAGCCGTAGCAACAATTCTTGCGAACATTGAGGCTTTAATCCTTGTAAACGCTTTTTCAATGGAACAGACTCTCGGTAATGTGCTTTTTGCGGTAACATTTTTGATTACGGACATTCTCTCGGAATGTGAGGGCAAAAAAGCCGCCAACAAGGCGGTTCTTACGGGAATACTCTCATCGGTATTTTTTCTTGTGCTTTCACAAAGCTGGATGCTTTACAATCCGTCAGAATCCGACTGGGTTATGCCGTCAATAAGTGCAGTATTTTCAAACACTCCCCGAATGATGATTTCAAGCCTCGTTGTTTACGCAATATCACAGTTTATTGATGTTCGCCTTTATCACTTATGGTGGAAATTCACTGATAAAAAATGCGGCGACAACAAAAAATTCCTTTGGGTACGCAATAATGGTTCAACACTTCTGTCACAGCTTATAAATACAGTATTGTTCACATTATTTGCATTTTACGGCACTTATGATTTTGGTACACTCATAAGCATAATGCTTTCAAGCTACATCATTTTTGTAATTACAAGTCTTTGTGACACACCGTTCGTTTATATCGCAAGACGAATGAAAGACAGTGTGGAGTGTTGAGAGTGGAGTGTGGAATTATGCAAACTTCTGCTTTCATACAAAAACATAAATTATTCGTAATGCGTAATTATTGCGAATGGTTACTTTATCCGCTGAGATAAATTAAAAAAACTATAATAAAAATACCCATGACAATTAAGTCACGGGTATTTTTTGTGGCAAAAAAGTTTCCACAACAAAGTTATCTTTATCAATAACTAATCTGAATGTATAAAGTGGCGGTCATAACAACTCCACACTCCACTCTCCACACTCCACTCTCATTTAAGTGCTTCTATGGCGGCTTTAATCATTGAGATTTTTTCGGCGAATTTCTTAGCGTTGGCTTTAACGTTTTCAACGACTTTTTCAGGTGCTTTTGCCATAAAGCCCTGATTGTTGAGTTTCTTTTCGTTGATTGCAAGGTCGTTTTCAGCGGTTGCAAGTTCCTTTTCAAGACGTTTGAGTTCAGCCTCTTTGTCAACAAGTTCGTCCATAGGAATGTAGATTTTAGCGTCGGCAGTAACAACCGTAACTGCACCGTCAATGTCGAAACTTTCGGCAACATTAACCTCACTTGCACTTGCAAGACGTGAGAAGAATACAGAGCCGTTTATGAATGGCTGACAATCCTTTGCGGCAATATAAACCTTTGCTTTTCTTGACGGCGGAACATTCATTTCTGAACGGCGGTTACGGATAGCCTTAATTGCGTCCATAACCATTGTCATTTCCTTTGCAGCCTCAGGGAAATTGTGTGCCTCGTCATATTCAGGATATTTTTGCAGCATAATAGTTTCGTCTTTATGGGGGAGTGACTGCCATATTTCTTCTGTGATGAACGGCATAAACGGGTGCAACAGCAAAAGCGTCTGTGTCATAACCCAAACAAGTACCTGACGGACATTCTGTGCTGAATTGTCGTTTGCTTGCAGTCTTGTCTTTGAAAGTTCAATGTACCAGTCGCACAGGCAGTCCCAAATAAAGTCATACAGTTTTTGTACGGCAATACCGAGTTCAAATTTTTCAAGATTTTCGGTAACTTCCTTTGCAACGGTATTGAGTGTTGAAATAATCCACTTGTCCTCAGTTGTGAGTTCTGACGGCAATTCGTTCTTTACGTCATAATCGTCAATATTCATATGAATAAATCTTGCGGCATTCCACAGCTTGTTTGCAAAGTTACGGCTTGCCTCGACTTTTTCAGGAATATAACGCATATCATTTCCCGGACTGTTGCCTGTAACAAGGAAAAATCTTAATGCGTCAGCACCTTTTTCTTTTATTACAACAAGCGGGTCAATGCCGTTTCCGAGTGATTTTGACATTTTTACACCGTTAGCGTCACGGACAATACCGTGAATGAATACCGTATCAAACGGCTGTGAGCCTGTCTGTTCAACGGCTGAGAATATCATTCTTGAAACCCAGAAGAAAATAATGTCATAACCTGTTACAAGAGTATTAGTCGGGTAGAAGTATTCAAATTCGGGAGTTTTCTCAGGCCAGCCGAGAGTAGAGAACGGCCATAATGCCGAACTGAACCAGGTGTCGAGAGTGTCGGGGTCTTGCGTAAGATGTGTTTTTTTGCACTTTGGACATACTGTAGGAGTTTCCTTTGAAACGATTGTTTCTCCGCAATCGTCACAATACCACGCTGGAATACGGTGTCCCCACCAAAGCTGACGTGAAATACACCAGTCTTTTATGTTTTCCATCCAGTGATAGAAAATTTTGTCAAAACGCTCAGGAATAAATTTTGTTTTTCCGCTCTTAACACATTCAATAGCCGGCTCAGCAAGCGGTTTCATCTTTACAAACCACTGTTTTGAAACACGTGGTTCAACTATTGTCTTACAGCGGTAGCAAGAACCAACATTGTGTTTAAGCGGTTCTGTCTTTACAAGATAGCCGCCTTCTTCAAGGTCTTTTACAATAGCTTTTCTTGCGTCATATCTGTCCATACCCTGATATTTTCCGCCGTTTTCGTTCATAACACCCTTTTCGTCCATTACATTGATAACAGGGAGATTATGCCTTAAACCAACCTCAAAGTCATTCGGGTCGTGTGCCGGAGTAATTTTAACAACACCTGTACCGAAATCCATTTCAACATAAGTGTCGGCAACAACAGGAATTTCACGGTTTACAAGCGGCAGAATAACATTCTTGCCGATAATGTCCTTGTATCTTTCGTCGTCGGGGTGAACGGCAATAGCTGTATCACCAAGAAGTGTTTCCGGTCTTGTTGTAGCAAGCTGTACATAACCACTGCCGTCAGCAAGCGGATAGCGTAAATGCCAGAAAAATCCGTCCTGTTCGGTGAATACAACCTCAGCATCAGAAATTGAAGTACAGCACTTAGGACACCAGTTAATTATTCTTTCACCACGATAAATAAGTCCCTTGTCATAAAGACGTACAAAAACATCTTTAACAGCCTTTGAACAGCCCTCGTCAAGTGTAAAACGCTGACGTTCCCAGTCGCAAGAACAGCCAAGTTTTTTAAGCTGACCTGTGATTGTATTTCCGTATTGTTCTTTCCAATCCCAAGCACGTTCAAGGAATTTTTCACGACCGAGGTCTTCCTTTGTAAGACCCTCTTTTCTCATAGCCTCAACGATTTTAGCCTCAGTAGCTATTGAAGCGTGGTCTGTACCCGGAAGCCATAATGCAGAATAACCTTGCATACGCTTGAATCTGATAATAATATCCTGTAAAGTTTCGTCAAGTGCGTGTCCCATATGCAGTTGACCTGTAATGTTCGGCGGCGGCATTACGATTGTGTAAGGTTTTTTGTTTTTGTCAACTTCGGCGTGGAAATAGCCGTTGTCCTCCCAGAATTTATAAATTCTGTCCTCAACCTCACTCGGATCATAAGCCTTTGCGAGTTCCTTTGCCATAATAATCCTCCAAAAACCTGAATTTTATACATAAAATTTTGTCTTTATACAGATTTATATTATCCCACTTATTACACTTTTTGTCAACCGAGAGAAAGTCAATTTGAAAATAAAAATTTAACAGATTATTTAAAGATAATGATAATTTTCAAAATTACTACGAAACAATTTATTCTTTTTTTGCAACTACAAATACTAAGGACAAATTGGTATCAGATGAAGAATTTTATGATTCTTTGATTCATAAAAATCTTTACTCTAAGAAAAAAGTATGCAAATTTTTACTAACTTCTATTGAAAATGAATTATCAAATGAAACAATAAACACAGAATTGTTATCAATAGAACACATTCTTCCTCAAAAGAAAAATGCAGTAGTATGGCAAAAAGAAGTAGGAGAAAGTTATGCTGATGTATATGATACTTATCTTCATACTTTAGGAAATCTTACAATAACCGGATACAATAGTGAGTTAGGAACTAAGAGTTTTAGTGAAAAGAAAAAAATGATTGAAGAACTTTCAAAAGCTAAAATTCTTAATGAAATGATTTTATCATCTGAAAAGTGGAATGGGGAATCCATTTTAAAAAGAGCTAAAAAACTTGCAAAATATGCTTTAAATATTTTTAAGATTGATAAAGTTGAAACATTAAATGTAACAAAGCACACTGATAATGCTAATATATATAATCTTGATGACCAAAATATAGTATCAGGAACTACTCCTGTTTCCTATACTTTCTATGGAGAAAATATCAATGTAAAAAGTTATGTGGCAATGTTAGTTTCAGTAGCAAATTTACTATATGATTTAGAACCCTCAGTGTTTGAAAATTTAGCAAAAGAAAAATACAAACTTACAACAAGTGGTAGAGTATATGTTACAACAGAAGAAACAGAATTACGCAAGGGAAAAGAAATAGGAAATACAGGTTTATACTTTGAAACTAATCTTAGTGCAAGCGTAATTCTTCAATTTATAAAAAGTTTAATAAAAAAACATGATATGGATCCAGACGAATTTGAATTTGTTTGTGAATGATAATAGTAATATGGTAAGAACTGTTAAAAATCTATAAAATATGACGATTGACTTTTGTGTTAAAGTGGTATATATTATTCTATAATAGCAAAGCTATAAAATTTTAAGAAAGAGGGCATATTTATGAATTATAACTATAACAACAATAGTTATCCGCAAAATTCATATCAGCAGTACGAACAGACAAACGGTCTTGCAGAGTACAGCAAGCGAGTATTTTCGTGGATGTTTCTCGGGCTCGGCATTACATTTATTATAGGCTTTGTAATGCTGATGAATGCAGATAAGGTTATTTTCTTCCTTGCAGAAAACATCGCACTGTATTACATTGCCGCACTTGTTGAAGTTGTTGCAGTATTTATTCTCGGATTTTTTGTAGGCAAACTTTCCCCGACAGCCTGTAAGGCGATTTTTATTATCTATTCCGTAGTCAATGGCTTTACAATTACTCCGGCACTTATCGTTTATGGTGCACAGTCAGCATTTTATGCTTTTGCCGCAACAGCATTGATTTTTGGTGCTATGACGCTTTACGGAATGGTAACAAAGAGAGATCTCACAAAGCTTGGAACAGTTCTTTTCATAGGACTTATCGGACTTCTTATCTATTCAGTTATCGCAATGCTGTTCCATATGCCTATGAGTGATTTAATTATCAGCATTATCGGTATTGTACTTTTCGTTGGCTTTACAGCTTATGACACACAGAAAATCAAGAGATATTATATGTCTTTCAGCGGCGATGAAGTATCACTGCAAAAAACAGCAATTATTGCTGCTCTTGACCTTTACCTTGACTTCATCAACCTTTTCCTCTACATTCTCCGTCTTTTCGCAAGAAACAACAACTGATTATCAGTGTGGAGTGTGGAGAGTGGAGTGTGGAGTTGTGTAAGCCTACAATTTACACGCTTAGATTAAATTATCTGAACCGTAACTATAATAAAAATGCCCGTGACAATTTACTGTCACGGGTGTTTTTTATTATATCAGGATAGTTCAAATTCTTTTTGTGTGAGGATAATATTAAGGTTGCCGTTTACTGTTCTGAGTTCGTCAATAAAGTCTTTTTTGCTGACTTTGTCGCTGATTTTAATTTTGTATGAAATTTCAAACAATGAGCCGAAATCACAGGTTCTGACTTTTTGCAAAGAATATTCGTCAGTGTATTTTTTGAGAATATCATCAAAAGCACCCTCAAAGTTGAGGTCTTCGGGAACAGTAATTTTAAGCAGCATAGGCTTTTTAAGCGGTGTTGCAAAACGGAAAAGTTTAAGCATAAAGAGTACAATTACCATAAGAACCGTAAAGATAATTCCGATATAGATATATCCAAGTCCGCACGAAAGACCTGCCGCAAGGGCAAACGCAACATAGGCGACATCTTTCGGGTCAGCCGGCATACTTCTGAACCGTATTATCGTGAATACTCCGGCGATTGAAAACGCACTTGCAAGGTTGTTTCCAACGATTGGAACAACAAGGGCAACAATCATTGCAATGACAGGGGTGAGCATTACAAGTGTTAATGTGTGGCTTTTTGAGTAAAATTCCCTGTCTTGCGTCAACATATAAGTTGTTGCTATTGCAAGACCAAGAACTAATGCGATTAAAAATGCAATAATCAATGTGCCGATTTCAAATGTACCCGAAAAAATTGTTTGTGTTAAAAATTCCATAATATCAGTCCTGTCTTTTTAATTTTATGAGTTTAATGCTGTGCAAGCCACAGTTTTTTCGTCAGTGATTTTTGAATAGAGAACAGTGCGTTTTGTTTCATTCTGAAAGTTTCGTCCGAATTTTGAAAAACTGCCGCTGTAAATTTTGTTTTGAGTGAGTAATTCCGATAACCACAAGGGCATAGAACCGTTTATTTTAATTTCCATAATTCTTGTTTCGGGGCTGACGATAAATTTTCCATAATTGTCGGTTCTGAGAATATCGGTGTTTTCCTCTGATGTAAGATTGCGGTCAAATGTAATTCTCAGGGAATTGTCGTCCTTGCCGAAAAGTGCCGTTCGGTCATAATGTATCAGCACGGATTTTTCAATCGGGTGCAGTTTTACATAATAGCAAATTTCGCTCATAATCTGTTTTTGAATACCGTCAAGCAGTGGAACTTTTTTGTATTTTATAAAATCGACCGCCTGTTTATAAGTAAGAACCACACGTCTTTTGTTCACGATACCGCCAATTTTCTTTTTTATTTCAAGAAAAACCATATCATTGTCATCAGGGTTGAGTTTGTAACTCCTCAGACGGAGTTTTTCCTTGTAATAGGGTTTTTGCACTGAACGTCTGACAACATCATTGTTTTTTGTGTCAAGATAAAGACTGTAAATAGAATAATCCTTGTCGCCAATGCAGTATTTGTCAAAATCCATATATTCAAGCAGAACAGGGAGGAGGTTGTCTTTTTGCTTGTCAGTAATTACATATTTATTTTCGTACCGCATAAATGTCTGTATCGGCATTGTTATTACCTCCGTTTCTTTTGGTTTAAGTTTATCAGTAAAAAATTAAATATTTATTAAGTCACTATAAATACAGAATAAAATAAAACTTTAAATTTTTCAAGAGAAATGTAAAAACTATGTAAAATAAAATTCCTGTCGCCATAAAAAATACAGCGACAGGAATTAAAATAAATATTATTTTTAAGTTAAATGTTCAGATGAAGTGTCGGACATAAAAACTCCACACTCCACTCTCCACACTCCACACTGAATCAGTGTTCGTCGAAAAATTTTGAGTGGATTGCACTAACGGCAGAGTCAGCGTCCTTAGAGTCAATAAGAACGGAAACTTTAATTTCGCTTGTTGAAATCATCTGAATGTTAATTTGTGCGTCATAGAGTGCCTCAAACATCTTTGTAGCAACACCGGCGTGACTCTCCATACCAGCACCTACAATAGAGATTTTTGCAACGTTTTCATCAATAGAAACAGACTTGCCGCCTACAACATTAACAAAATCGTTAAGAACCTCAGCAGCCTCTTTGCCGTTTTCCTTTGCAACTGTGAAAGCTATATCCTTTGTGCCGTCACGACCGATTGATTGAAGAATAATATCAACATTGATACCCTTAGATGAGAGTTTAGAGAACATTTTGAAAGCAAGACCCGGAACGTCGGGTAAACCTACAACTGAAATTCTTGCTACATTAGTATCCTTTGCTACACCGCTGATTAACATTTTTTCCATTTTTGCTGCCTCCTTGACGATAGTACCGGGTGCGTTTGTAAGACTTGAAAGCACCTCAAGTTCGATATTGTATTTCTTTGCCATTTCAACACTTCTGTTGTTAAGAACCTGTGCACCGAGAGTTGCGAGTTCAAGCATTTCATCATAAGAAATGGCTTTGAGCTTTTGTGCATTTTTGACTTTGCGAGGGTCAGCCGTATAAACGCCCTCAACGTCTGTATAAATCTGACAGAGGTCTGCATTCATTGCCGCCGCAATAGCAACAGCACTTGTATCAGAACCGCCACGACCGAGTGTTGTTACGTCTTCATAGCGGTTAAGTCCCTGAAATCCCGCAACAACAACAATGTTGTTCTTGTCAAGTTCTTTTTCAATTCTGTCTGTTTTAATGCGTTTGATTCTTGCTGATGTATAGGCTGATGATGTCTGAAAACCTGCCTGCCAGCCAAGCAGAGAAACAACAGGAAAACCGAGTTTTTCAATAGCCATTGCAAGCAGTGCTATTGAAATTTGCTCACCGGCGGCAAGAAGCATATCCCTTTCTCTTTTTGAAGCGTCAGGATTGATTTCATTTGCCTTTTCGATAAGGTCATCTGTTGTGTCACCCTGTGCCGATACAACAACGACAACTTTGTTGCCTTTTTTGTATGTGTCTGTTACAATTCTTGCGACGTTAAAAACTCTTTCTGCATCTGCAACAGAGCTTCCGCCAAATTTTTGTACGATAAGACTCATTTTTTCTCCCCCAAAAAATTTTCTTTTTTATTATAAATCCGCAATACGGATTTTTGACTTGATTACAGCACCATATTCGGCAAGTGCTTTGAGTGCTTTTTCCTGTTGTGAAACAGTCATAGCGTCCGTTACAAAAGCAAGCTCATTTTCAGGAGCATTTGCTCTTACTATTGCACGTGAATTTGAGAAAAGTTCCATAGCTTTGTTGAAAACATCAACTTTATTTTCTGCCTCAGCTCTTACATATATAGCATAAGATGTATCTTCATAAGGAGTTACATAATCGTTTGTACCGTCAGCCCAGTAGAGATACTTTCTTGCTTTAAGATGTTTTACGCAGTCGATAATGTCGGCTACAACAGCACTTGCGGTAGGAAGTTTTCCTGCACCCTTGCCGTAGAATACAACATCACCTGTTGCGTCGCCACGAACAAGAATACCATTGAATACATCATCAACATTTGCAAGCTGACTTGACTTTTCAATGAACATAGGTTCAACGCTGATGTCAAGTTTGCCGTTTTCAAGACGTTTAACCTGACCTATAAGTTTGATTACGCCGCCCCACGACGACGCATAGGCAACGTCTTCAAGAGTAATTTCCGTAATACCCTGAGTATGTACGCTCTCAGGATAAACGTGCTTGCCGTAAGCAAGGGAAGCCAAAATACATATTTTGCGGCAAGCGTCTGCACCCTCAACATCAGCGGCGGGGTTGCGTTCTGCATAGCCAAGCTGCTGTGCCATTTTGAGTGCGTCCTCAAAGGACATATGGTCACGAATCATTTTTGTGAGAATAAAGTTTGTTGTACCGTTGAGAATACCGGCAATTTCTATTACTTCATTTGCGGCAAGGCACTGGCTGATAGGTCTTATAATAGGAATACCGCCGCCAACGCTTGCCTCAAAAAGGTAGTTTACATTGCTCTGTCTTGCAATTTCAAGAAGTTCAGCACCTTTTGTCGCAACAAGTTCCTTATTTGATGTAACAACACTTTTGCCGCTCATAAGGCACTTTTTTGTAAATTCGTAGGCGGGGTTTGTGCCGCCCATAACTTCCGCTACAACCTTAACTTCTTCATCATTAAGAATGTCGTTGAAATCCTTTGTGAATTTGTCACTGAAAGGACTTCCGGGGAAATCTCTTATATCAAGAATATACTTGATGTTTATTTCCTCTTTTGCACGTTTTGCAATGCTGTCGTGGTGTTCGGTAAGAACCTCAACAACACCTGAGCCTACAACACCGTATCCCATTACTGCTACTTGTACCATAAACCAAAACTCCTTAATATTTGTAATTTTTATCTTGCTGATTTTATGCTGCCGCAGAAGTTTCTGCGGCACTTTCCTGAGTGATGACACTTTCCGATTCTTCTGAACCCGGTTCGTCCTCAGCCGACGGTTCAGGAATTTCCGTTTCGGAACTTTCCTGTTCTGACGGTATATCTGTAACTTCCGTGATTTCCTCACTTTCGGTACTTTCGGTACTTATTTCGGAACTTGTATCGTCAGATACATAGGACTCGTCGCTGCTTTCGGTATTTTCGGAATTTTCGCTGCTTTCATCGGAATTGCTGTTATCAGTATTATTATTGTTTGACGGCTTATTATAAGTTGGTTTGAAATAAGTCGGCATATTGTCGCTTGTGTAATATCCTGTGCCTATGTTTTCACCGACAGGGTTGTTTGTAAGCAGACCTGATGATTTGTAGAAATTGTGCTGTTCAACATCAGGTGAGAGGGTAAAGGATTTGCTCTCCTTGTTTTTCAGCCATTCCTTCATAATGTCACGCCACAAATAACCACATTTGCTTTGTTCGTCTATTGCGATAGGTGAACTTGTAGAGTGACCTGTCCATATTCCCGCAACAGCGTATGGGGAAGCACCTACAAACCAGTTGTCGCACGAACTATCGGTTGTACCTGTCTTGCCGATAATATCCCAGCCGTCTATCTTTGCACGGTAGCCGAGAGCCTCACCGCCGGAATTTACGACATCATAAAGAAGTCTGTTCATAATCGTTGCTGTTTCGCTTGAAATAACCTGATCAGGTTTGCCTCTGTCCCTGTTGTCAAGAATTACGTTTCCGTCGTTGTCGGTTACGTAATAATAAGTGTAGGGTTCATAGTAATATCCGCCATTACAGAACATCTGATATGAGGCTGTCATTTCCTGTACGGTAGCACCGCCATAGAAACCGCCGATTGAAAGACCTGAAAGATTTTTCTTGTCCTGTTCGGGATCAAGATTTTTGAAGTTGAGTTTTTCTGTCAGAAATTCGTAACTTCTGTCAAGTCCGACCATTTTAAGAACATTAACGGTTGCGGCATTTGACGAGATGTTCAACGCTCTTGTTACCGTGATATTGCCGTAATACTGTTCATACCAGTTATGAGGACCTGAAACAATATTTCCGTCAACATAACCCCAGTCTGATGTAGGAGTATCCGAAACCATTGACGAATAGTTTAACTTTTTGTCTTCGATTGCAAGAACATAGGAAGAAACAGGTTTGATTGTTGAACCCGGCTGTAAAACTGACTGAGTTGCATTATCCCACAAAAGCCGTCCGTCCTTTTCCTGTCTGCCGCCGACAGTTGCAAGAATACGTCCTTCCAGATCCATCATCATATAACCGACCTGAATGGTTTTGTCAGTAGGTGTTTCCCATTCTCTGACCTTTTTCTCGGCAATTTCCTGTGCGTTTTTGTCCATTGCACAGTAGATTTTAAGACCTTCCTTATATATCTTGTCTTCCGCATAATCAATACCGATATTGAGTTCCTTTTCAAGTCCGTGAACAACATCACGGAAAAGTCTGTCAATATACCAGTTCCATTCGCTCTGATCGTCGTCGTCCTCTTCCATAACAAATCCGATGAATTTCATATTTGCGGATTCTTTCATAGCCTCGTCATACTGTTCCTTGCTGATTTTTTCCTGATCATACATTGCCTGAATAACAGTTTCACGGCGTTCCTTGTTGTTTTCAGGATAAACCAACGGATCGTATGCGGCAGGGTTTTGCGTTATTCCGGCAATAGCCGCACATTCAGCGATTGTGCAGTCCTGAATATCCTTGTTGAAATAAAGGTTTGCCGCCGACTGAACACCACGACATCCGCTACCGAAATTGACTATATTAAGATAAGCCTCTATTATTTCGTCTTTTGTATATTCCTTTTCAAGTTTCAATGCTCTGAAAATTTCACGCAATTTTCTTGTTATGCTTACCTCATTGTCGTCTGTGATATTTTTGATAAGCTGCTGAGTTATGGTAGAACCGCCATATTCCGCCTTACCGCTGACAAGACTGAGTACAGCACCTGTTGTTCTGTACCAGTCAACACCGCTGTGATCCCAGAAACGCTTGTCCTCAATAGCAACCTGAGCGTCAATCATTATCTTTGGAATATCCTGATAATCGACCCATACTCTGTTTTCGGAGGAATAAAGCTGCTGATATTCTTCCCATTCGTCTTTATCGTTCTGAACATATATAAAACTTGTCAGATTAAGTTTTGTTTTGTGCAGGTCAATATTAAGCGGTTCGTTTGATATGTCGATAATATAGAATATCAATGAAACACCGATAACAATGCCCGTTATAATTATAACCATAAGTCCCGTCAAAAGAAATTTTCCTATTATGGAAAATATTCTTTTTGCGACTGATGAAGCGGACACAGAGCCTGAGGCACCGTTTTCATCAGTGTATTTGCTTATATCGGTTTTTCTCATATATTTTAACAACCTCCCGGAATAAAACGGAGCAATGCCCCGATGTTAAGTTTGTGAATCATTGCTGAACGTCAGAGAATAAAGGACGATATACGAGTTATTGAGAAAAAGCTTATATATTAAGTTTTTATAGATTATCTATGTTATTATACCATAAAATTAAAAAAATGGAACAAAATTTTAAAAAATTGAAATTTTGATGTTCAATATCTATATTTTGTTGAAAAAATTATTATTTATTATGAATAATTGCGTAATTATTTCCAAAAAATACAGACAGAGGTGGTGTTAAAATGAAAAAATTAGTAACTGTTACGGGGTGTTTTTTGTTTATGTGCATAATCATAACATCAGTAATTCTTCCGTCAATGCCGAAAACTATGGCAAAAGATAACATAGACGCTGACGCACAGTCGGTCGTACAGAATGAAAGTGAAGTTTCAGAAGATGACAGCGAAAGCTATATAATATCGGAATATGAGGGTAAAATTGCCGTGTTCAGAAAATCATCATCAGAACCGCTGTTTGTAAGTGATGTTTATATCAGCAGTCTTCCTCAGACAGATATGGAAATGCTGAAAAAGGGGATAGAAGTCAGAACAAAAAAAGAACTTAACAGACTTATTGAAGACTATTGCAGTTAAATTTTTATATTGTGATAAAAAAAGAATATTTTTAAGGTGATTCGTTTATATAGGATAATTTTTTATTTTATGAAAGAATTTTATATTCACGGTTTTACAAAATAATCCCAAAATATTTGGAAAGTAATAATATATAATGGTAAAAATTTCACCGTTTTCAGATTATCCGAGAGAAAATATAATATTATTTATGTGATATATGATAGAAAATTATTTTTTTAGAAATCAAAATTGAATTTTTCTCCGTTTTATTTTATAAAATATCAACAAAAAACGACATAAAAATAGTTAAAATAACGATTTTATTCATAATATTGTGAACTTTTTGTGAAATTTTTTAAAAGTGCGTGACTAAATGAAAAATATGTTATATAATATAGATACAAGATTATTTTATATAAAAAAACGGAGGCATAAAATTATGTACAGTATGATTTCTTATTGGTTGAAGTATTACAGACACGAGTGTGGACTCACTCAGCAGCAGGTAGCTGACCGTTTGAAGATTGAGCGTTCAACCTACACCTACTACGAAACAGGTAAGACAAAGCCAGACATCAACACTCTTATCAAGATTGCTAAGGTTTTCAACATCAACTACACACAACTTCTTGAAGGCGTTGAGGACGAGCTTGAAGCTGCTGTTGCTGACATTCATTCAGGTGCTGCTGACGAGGACGAGGGACTCAAATATCGTACACACGCAACAACAAAGTACGAAGTAGAACTCCTTTTCGTTGTTCGTAACCTTACACCAAAGCAGAGAAAAGAAGTTATGAACCTTGCTAAAAAGCTTGTAAACGAATCAGAGGCAAACAAGTAATTTACGCTTAAAACTTAACAGCAAAAAAGAGGACATACAGGGAAATCGTTTTGTGCGGTTTCTCTGTTTTTTTAATACTTGTATTGTATTGCTTATGTGAGTATATTATAATGTATATAAAGTGATTGTGTAAAGCATTTAATATACAGATAAAGAGGTACAAGCAATATGAAAGCAATATTATTTCCGTCAGATTATTTTAACATAAATAAAGCAGATACAAATTACAGCGGAGAATATGAGGCTGTAAAAGAAAATAATTCTTTTGATGTTTTTCTGTTTTCTTATGATGATTTTATTCAGGACGGCAAAATCAGATTAAACAAAAAATCAGAACAGCCTGTGTCAGCAATATACAGGGGTTGGATGATGAAACCAAATGTATATGCCGATTTTTATTATAAACTTCAAAGCAAAAATATATACCTTATTACTAAGCCTGAGGAATACGAAAAAATGCACTCGTTTCCGAATATATATCCTGAACTGAAAGACGATACAGCGAAAATGATAGTTTATGATAATCCTGATGAAATAGATTATTCAGAGATAAAAAAGCATTTCAGCAGATTTATGATAAAGGATTATGTCAAATCAGTAAAAGGCACGGATTTTCCGAAATGTATCAGTACAGATATCAGTGAAGATACATTCAGACAGCTTATAGCCAAATTTCTTGAATATAGGGGCAGTTTATATACGGGAGGAATTTGTATAAAAGAATTTCTTGACCTTAAAAAGTACGGTGATAAAACCAACGAATACAGGGTATTTTATATGAATAACAATGTTGCAACAGTCAGCAGAAATTCTGGACAGCCTGTTTATGCACCTGAACCGCCGAAAAATCTTATTGAAAAATACAAATGTCTTTCAAGTCCGTTTTATACAGTTGACTATGCTCAACTAAAAGATGACAGTTGGAAGATTATTGAGGCGGGTGACGGTCAGGTTTCGGGACTTTCGGATTTTCAGGATACCCGTGCTTTTTACAGACTGTTGAATATATTGTTTGATGAAAATGAACAGGAGGATATTTATGGATAATCAAAAAGCCAAAAAAATTATCAGACCAAATTGCCCTTATTGTTTATCGGATAATGTAGCCTGGATATTATGGGGCAGACCTTCTTAGAATGATGAACTTGAAAAGAAAGTGCAACATAGGGAATATGTACTTGGTGGTTGTTTTATTTCAAAAGAGAGCGAAAGATGGGAATGTAATGATTGCGGAAAACGCTTTGGAAAAATTATTTATCCGAATCCGGTAACAAGAAGTACAAAAATTTATAAGGTTGCAGCACAGGCAGTATTCAATGAAAAAAGTATAAGCCAAAGTAAAATTTGCGGTTGCTATTATTGCAGAAAATTATTCAGTCCGTCCGAAATAAAAGACTGGATTTCTGATATTGGTGACGAAAAGACCGCATTGTGTCCTAATTGCAGTATGGATAATGTTATAGGTGACGGAAGTGGCTTTTCTGTAACTGAGGATTTGCTTGATGAAATGTACAATTATTTTTATAGCACAGAGAATAAGAACACAAAAAAACAATAGAAAACAAAAAAATATTTTATTATATAAAAATTTTTGTCAAAATATCTTCGTTTTGTTCACAATGTATTGACAAAAACAGAATAAAGTTATAAAATATTTCTAACGCCATTGTTATATATTGGTATATTATTGTACAGAATTTTAATGACGTGTTAATATGTTCCTGTGTATAAAAATAAGGCGTGTAATTAATTTTTGGAGTGAAGAAAAAACTATGAAAACCTTTGGTCTGACTGATGAGCAAGTAAGGCTCTCAAAAGAAAAGCACGGCGACAACCGTCTGACCGAGCAAAAGCGGGAGTCATTCTGGCAAAAGCTGCTTGGCAATTTCGGAGATCCTATGATTAAGATTCTCTGTGTTGCACTTTTGCTGAATGTCATATTTATGTGCTTGCACTATTTTGCCGGTATAGGCGATACCGAATGGTATGAAACAGTAGGTATTGCGGCGGCGGTAATCATCGCAACATTCGTTTCCACTTATTCCGAATATAATAATGAAAACGCTTTCCAAAAATTACAGGAGGAAGCCTCGCTCATTAAATGTAAGATTTACCGTAACGGTGAAATTACAGAGGTTTCAATCAATGATATAGTTGTAGGCGACTGTATTCTTCTTCAAAGCGGTGACAAGATTCCGGCTGACGGTATTATCGTTGACGGAACTGTTTCCGTTGACCAGTCGGTGCTTAACGGCGAAAGCAAAGAGGCAAAAAAAGTTGCCGTTCCCGAAAATTATGTCGATAAAGACGAGGCAATGGACTTTCTCAATGAATATAAGGTATTCAGAGGTGCTGTTGTATGTTCGGGCAACGCTGTAATGGAAGTTACAACAGTCGGCGACAAGTCGGTTTACGGACAGATTGCAAGCGAACTTCAAATTAACGACGACAGAGAGTCACCGTTACAGGTAAAACTTGCAAAACTTGCAAAGGGTATCAGTAAATTCGGTTATATTGGCGGTATCGCAATAGCTGTTGCATATCTTGTACAGGCAATGCTGATAAACGGCGGTGCTGGCCCGGCTGCATATTTCGCACAGACTGACCTTATTCTTAACATATTCAAAGACCTTGTACAAGCCGTAATGTTTGCGGTAGTAATTATCGTTATGGCTGTTCCTGAGGGACTTCCGCTTATGGTCGCAATAGTTTCCTCAATCAATATGAAGAAAATGCTCAAAGACAACGTTCTTGTACGTAAGATAAACGGTCTTGAAACAGCCGGAAGTCTTAACATTCTTTTCAGTGATAAGACAGGTACAATCACAAAGGGCAAACTTGAAGCAGTAGTATTCCTTGACGGTGAAGGCACTGAGGCTAAAACTCACGCAGACATCAAGGGCAAGGCAAAGGATATGCTTTCTCTTGCACTCAAACACAACACAAACGCAATAGTTACAGGCACAGGCGACAAGATGAAAGTTGTCGGCGGTAACCCGACAGAAAGAGCTGTTCTTGCTTATGTTGCAGATTCTGAGGATAAATTTGATGTAACACCTGTTGCGTCTGTTCCGTTTAACAGCACAAACAAATACAGTGCAACAAGCGTAAAGGGCAGTCATAATATGACTCTCATAAAAGGTGCTCCTGAAAAAATTCTTCAAAAATGTAAATATTATTATGACCAGAACGGCAATAAGGCAAAGTTTGACGGAAAGGTTCTCAATCAGAAAATTGACGAGCTTGCAAACAAGGCAATCCGTGTTCTTGCCGTTGCAACTGCTGACGAAATGCTTGAAGACGATAAACTCCCTGAGGGCGAATGGACTCTTATAGGTGTTATCGGTATTCGTGACGAGGTTCGTCCTGAATCAATCACAGCTATAAAGGAAGTTCGTGGTGCTGGTGTTCAGGTTGTAATGATTACAGGCGACAGAAAAGAAACCGCTGTTGCAATCGCAAAGGACGCAGGACTTCTCACAGAAGACACAGACCTTGTGTTCACATCTGATGAGCTTGCAAAGATGAGCGACGACGAAATCAAGAAAGTTATTCCGAATATCCGTGTTGTTGCAAGAGCATTGCCGACAGACAAGAGCCGTCTTGTAAGACTTGCACAGGAACTCAACCTTGTTGTAGGTATGACGGGCGACGGTGTAAACGACTCTCCGGCACTCAAAAAAGCCGACGTTGGTTTTGCAATGGGCGGCGGTACAGAAGTAGCAAAGGAAGCCAGCGACATAGTTATTCTTGATGATAACTTCAATTCTATCGATAAGGCTATTCTTTACGGACGTACAATCTTTAACAACATAAGAAAATTCATTGTATTCCAGCTTTCAATCAATATTTCAGCGGTACTTATTTCGTTTGTAATGCCGCTGCTCGAACTCTCAAATCCGCTTTCAATCACACAGATTCTCTGGGTAAATCTTGTAATGGACACACTTGCAGCACTTGCACTCGGTGGAGAACCGGCACTCAAACGCTATATGCACGAAAAGCCGAAACGCCGTGACGAAAGCATTATCAGCAAGAAGATGAAATCCCAGCTTGCCGTTGGTACAGTATGGACATTTATTCTTAGTTTCTTTATGCTTATTTCACAGCTCTGGACAGACAGTCCTATCTGGAACTTTATCAGAAATGACTTTGATGTCAAAGGTGGAGGACAGCATTATTATTACTTCCTTATGACAGCATATTTCTGTATGTTTATATTTATTGCAGTATTCAACTCACTGAACGTAAGAACCGACAGACTGAATGTATTTGAACATATCGGCGAAAATAAAGGCTATTTCAAGATTATGGGAGCGATTGTTGTTATACAGGTTGCACTCACATATATCGGAGGAGAAATATTCTCCTGTCACGGTCTTAACCTGACTGAATGGGCAGTTGTTCTTCTTATGGCAGTTTCGATTATTCCTGTCGATATGATAAGAAAGGCAATAGTCAACGCAATCGAAAAAAAGAACGATAAATAAAATTCCTGACTGAAAGTTAATATTACGGCTGGCGGAGTCAATCCGTCAGCCCTGATATTACTTCATAATTCATAGTTGATAATGTAGATTTATACATTATGAATTATGCATTATGAATTGAATTTTGCATTATCAGACATTCGGAGGTGTTTTTTTAAAATGTCAGTAAATCTTCAAAAAGGTCAGAAAGTTGACCTCACAAAAGGAAACAGTTCGCTTAAATGGATTCGTATAGGTCTTGGCTGGGACGAGGCACAAAAGCAAAGTCCACTTCTTCAGAAACACGAGGAATACGATTTTGACTGTGACGCAAGTGCGTTTCTTCTTGACCAGAGCGGCACAATCTCCAAAAAGGAAGACATAGTTTACTTTGGCAATCTCAGACATATAAGTGGTTGTGTTTCACATCAGGGCGATAATCTCACAGGCGGCGGCGACGGCGACGACGAACAAATTCTTGTAAATCTGCGTGATATGCCCGAAAAATATCAGAAAATCGTCTTTGTTGTAAATATCTATAAGGCAAAGGAAAGAAATCAGCATTTCGGTATGATTGAAAATGCGTTTATCCGCCTTGTTGACGCTGAAACAAACAAAGAACTCTGTATCTATAATCTTTCAGAAAATTATGACGGAATGACCGCAATGGTATTCGGTGAAGTTTACCGCAGAAACGGCGAATGGAAATTCAACGCAATAGGTCAGCCTACAAAAGATAACACTATAACAGAACTTGCACACAGATTTGGCTTTTAATTTCAAAATTAAAATAAAAACAATTTCAACACAGGGGGCATTTTAAAATGGCAGTAAGCTTGACAAAAGGACAAAGAGTAGCAATTGACAATTCACTTAAACTCGGACTTATCGGACTCGGCTGGGATACAAACAAGTATGACGGCGGTTATGATTTTGACCTTGACGCATCAGTATTTCTTCTTGGTGCAAACGGCAAGGTTCGCCGTGATGAAGACTTTGTATTCTACAACAATCTTGTAGGTGCAGACGGTGCTGTTGTACATCAGGGCGACAACCTTACAGGTAGCGGCAACGGCGACGATGAGGTTATTGTTATTGACTTCACAAAAATTCCACAGGACGTTGAGAAAATTGCCGTTGCTGTTACAATTTTTGAGGCAGACCAGAGAAGACAGAATTTCGGACAGGTTTCAAACGCTTATGTTCGTCTTGCAAGAATGAAAGATGAATTTGACCTTCAAGGCGAAACACTTCTTCAATTTGACCTTGAAGAAGAATTTTCAATCGAAACAAGCCTTGTAGTATGCGAAATTTACCGCAGAAACGGTGAATGGAAGTTCAACGCTGTTGCATCAGGCTTTAAGGGCGGACTTGAAGCACTTTGCCGTAACTATGGCGTAAATGTTTAATCCTTAAAAATAACCAAAAAGAAATCGGGGATTTTAAGTTTCTTAAAATTCCCGATTTTATATTTTTGTAAATAAAGCTGTACACTGTTAAATCACATAATTATCGTTGTTGTCGGGGGTGTTGTTTTTGTGGTCGAGTAAATCCTGAATTGTAATTGTATCGACAACATCATTGACAGCCTCATAAATTTTTTCCCATACATAAAGAGAAATGCAGTCGTTGCTGCGTGGACACTTGTTTTTTTCGTCTTCAAGACACGAAACAGGTGCAAGACTGCCCTCAACACTTCTTAAAACCATACCGACAGTGTATTCAACAGGTGATTTTACAAGTTTGTATCCGCCCATTGCACCACGTGTGCTTTTTACTATACCGGCACGATTCAGTGATGAAATTATCTGTTCAAGGTATTTTTCGGATATGTTCTGATGTTGGGATATGGTTTTTGCTGAAATATATTTTTCACTGTCTGATGATGCAAGTTCAATCATAACACGCAGTGCATATCTGCCTTTTGTAGAAATTTTCATTTTGTTACGCCTTTCAGTAATCTTTTAATATTATTATATAGTTGCTTTTTTCTTATGTCAACTATTGTGAGAGCGTTTTTGAATGTAAAAAAACGCATAAATGTAAAATTATATATATTTTATATGCTGAATGTGTGCTATAATTATAATAATCAAATATAATCAGAAAGGAATGGCTGTTATGTATGATGAACTCAAAAAAGTAATAGACAAAAGCAATAATATTGTCTTTTTCGGCGGTGCGGGTGTTTCAACAGAAAGCGGAATACCTGATTTCAGAAGTGTTGACGGGCTTTATAATCAGAAATATAAATTTCCGCCTGAAACAATCCTCAGCCATACATTTTTTATGAACAGGACAGAGGATTTTTACGATTTTTACCGTGACAAAATGATATGTCTTTCCGCAAAGCCGAACAAGGCACATATCGCACTTGCAAAACTTGAACAGCAAGACAAGCTGAAAGCCGTTATAACACAAAATATTGACGGACTTCATCAGCTTGCCGGAAGTAAAAATGTATTTGAACTTCACGGTTCTGTCCACAGAAACTACTGTATGAATTGTCATAAATTCTATGATGTTACGGCTATAACCGAAAGCAAGGGTGTTCCGAAATGCAGTTGCGGCGGAATTATCAAGCCTGATGTCGTGCTTTATGAGGAAGGTCTTGACGATGAAACAGTAAGAAATGCAATAAGATATATTTCAAATGCTGAGGTTCTTATTGTCGGTGGAACATCACTTAATGTATATCCGGCGGCAAGTTTTCTTGATTATTTCAGGGGTAAAACTATAATTCTTCTGAATAAATCAAGAACTTCATTTGACAGCCGTGCTGATATTGTCATACACGACCCGATAGGACAGGTTCTTTCAGCAGTAGTGGATTAACACCGTCTTGACTAATCGTTAAAAGCGAATTATAATTTATTTTGGAAAAAGCGGTTATACCGCAAAAAAATAAGGAGAATTTATTATGAAAAACTACAATATCGTGTTGCTTAAAGGCGACGGAATAGGCCCTGAAATCGTAAACGAGGCTGTAAAGGTACTTGACAGAACTGCCGATAAATTCGGTTTTACGGTAACTTATGACGAGGCACTTCTCGGCGGTTGTGCAATAGACGCAACAGGAGTTCCGCTGCCTGAGGAAACAATAACAAAGTGTAAAGCGTCAGATTCAGTTCTTCTTGGTGCTGTCGGCGGTCCTAAGTGGGACAATCAGCCGGGTAACAATCGTCCCGAGGCTGGCTTGCTCGGAATAAGAGGTGCTTTGGGACTGTTTGCAAATCTCCGTCCGGCTGTAATATTTGAACCGTTGCGTAACGCATCACCGCTTAAACCAGAAATTATCGGCGACGCTATGGACATAATGATTGTAAGAGAGCTTACAGGCGGAATTTATTTCGGCAAAAGAGGAAATTTTGACGAGGACGGAGTTCCGGCGGCTTACGATACCGAAAAATATAACGTAAACGAAATTGAACGTATTGCAAGAGTTGCTTTCGATATGGCAATGAAAAGAAACAAAAAGCTGACAAGCGTTGACAAAGCAAACGTCCTTGATTCTTCACGTCTGTGGAGAAAAACAATTATAAAAATTTCAGAGGAATATCCTGAGGTTGAACTCAATCATCTTTATGTTGACAACTGTGCAATGCAGCTTGTAAGAGATCCTAAGCAGTTTGACGTTATTGTTACATCAAATATTTTCGGTGACATTCTTTCCGACGAGGCGTCAATGATAAGCGGTTCAATCGGAATGTTGGCATCAGCAAGCCTTAACAGCACAAAATGCGGTATGTATGAGCCAATTCACGGTTCAGCACCTGACATTGCCGGCAAGGGTATCGCAAATCCACTTGCAACTATTCTTTCCGTTGCAATGATGTTGCGTTATTCACTTGATGAGCCTGAGGCTGCCGACGCAATCGAAAAGGCTGTTTCAGAGGTTCTCAAAACCACAAGAACCCCCGACATTTACACCGAAGGCACAACAAAGGTTTCCTGTTCCGAAATGGGCAACGCCGTCTGCTCCCTTATATGAGAGTGGAGTGTGGAGTTGTTATGACCGCCACTGTTTGCACTGAGTTTAGTTATTAAAAATTTAAAATTCGTATGTTTTTTGCATTGAAAAATTTGCGGAATTAAGTTATAATAATAAAAGTTATTGCTTGTTTGTAAAATCTTTGCGAACAGGTATAAAATAAAAAGGGGGATTGGAAATGGAAAATATTAATCTTGCACTGACATTGCTGCTTGCCGGCTTTATTATTGTATTTGCCGTATTGGTGCTTTTGATAATTATTATCACAATATACGGCAAGATAATTCAGGCAGTTCAGAAGAAATCAGCTGAACGCAAGCAGAAAAAAGCAGAGCAAAAGGCTCAGGAAACACCTGTTAAAGCCGCTGAAACCGTTACACCTGTTGAAGAAAGTACAACTACGGACAATGACGGCGGTATTCCTGATGAGATTATTGCTGTTATTGCAGCAGCTGTTGACGCTGTTTACGGCGGAAAATCGCACAAGATTAAATCCGTAAAACGCTCACGCAACGCACGTTCAGCCTGGGGAAATGCCGGTGTTGTCGAAAACACCAGACCTTTCTGACATACAGTCGGAATTACGCATTTTTTAAAAGCTGAAAATCGGCAATAATAAATCAGAAAGGAAGTTAATTGATGGATATTTTTAATCAGCTTGGCAATGTTATTGTAAGCCTTTTTCAGAGTTCGGGCTTATGTTCTCTTACGTGGGAAAACTACGTAATGATGGCAATATCATTTGTACTTATGTTTCTTGCTATCAAAAAGCAGTATGAACCGCTTTTGCTTTTGCCTATTGCATTCGGTATGCTGCTCGTAAACATTTTTCCGGGCATTATGGCAGACCCTGTACACAAAATGCTTACAGAGTCGGAAATTATCGCAATGGGTCTTGACCCGGCGTCATACACCACAACGGTTCTTAACGGTGTAACCTATTATAACTACACCGAAAATGGCGGTCTGTTCTATTATCTGTATCAGGGCGTACACCTTGGTATATTCCCGCCGCTTATATTCCTCGGAATCGGTGCTATGACGGACTTTGGCCCTCTTATCGCAAACCCGAAAAGCTTTATTCTCGGTGCTGCTGCACAGATTGGTATCTTTATTACCTTTATCGGTGCAATACTTCTTGGATTCGCTCCGAATGAGGCTGGTTCAATCGCAATTATCGGTGGTGCAGACGGCCCTACAGCTATTTTCGTAACATCAAAACTTGCACCTCAACTTCTCGGACCTATCGCCGTTGCCGCATATTCATATATGGCACTCGTACCGATTATTCAGCCACCTATTATGCGACTTCTCACAACAAAGAAAGAGCGTTCAATCGTTATGGGACAGCTCCGTCCTGTATCAAAGCTCGAAAAGATACTTTTCCCGATTATCGTTGTTGTACTTGTTGCAATTCTTCTTCCTGACGCTGCTCCGCTTGTTGGTATGCTTATGCTCGGTAACCTGTTCAAAGAAAGCGGTGTTGTTGAAAGAATCGCAAAGACAGCACAGAACGAACTTATGAACATTGTAACAATATTCCTCGGTGTTACAGTCGGTGCAACCGCAACAGGTCAGCTGTTCCTCACACCAAAGACACTCGGAATTATTGCTCTCGGACTTATTGCATTCTGTCTTGGTTCAGCTTGCGGTGTATTGTTCGGAAAGATTATGTGTTGGGCAACTCACGGTAAGGTTAACCCTCTTATCGGTTCAGCCGGTGTTTCAGCCGTTCCTATGGCTGCCCGTATTTCACAGAAAGTCGGTCAGGAAGAAAATCCGGCAAACTTCCTTCTTATGCACGCAATGGGACCGAACGTAGCCGGTGTTATCGGTTCAGCAGTTGCTGCCGGTGTTCTCATCAGCGTCCTCAAATGAGCAGAGTGCCTCCGCTGTCAAGCGGCAAGTTGCCGCACCCAAATTGCATAAACAAAGTTATAGAATAAAATCAAAGCGGATACAGTGCAATACTGTATCCGCTTTAATATTTTTATTAAATTTATCTCAGAATAAAAACTAACGGTTCTTAAATAATTATGAATTGTGAATTGTGAATTATGAATTATCAAAATGAATTTATAAAGTTGTCTATTGAGCGTTCATCAGTAGGGGTACAAATATAATTTGCATTCGGGAAAATCCAGTTTTCAACGTGTCTTGCAATTTCAAGCGGTTCAATCCTGTAAAACGGACTTGATGTCTGAATACTCACATATTTGTCGTTTGCCGTTGCGTATGTTGAACACTGACAAAACGGATAAAGTGCTGTTCTGTTGTGAACATAGCGTTTGATGAAAGAGTTTATGCCGCTGATATATCCGCACCAACCGGCTGTGTTGTTTGAACCGATTTTCAGCCTTGACGGATTATGACTTCCCTGTACGGTAACATACTGATTGCCTATGTAAAGTCTGTTGTCCGTCCATTTTGAATTATCCCAAAGAGTGAGTATGCGGCTCGGTTTGTCGTGCTCGTTGATGTTGCTTTGCGGTACAAATACAAAACCCTCGTGTCTGAACGGTGTTTCGGTGTAAATGGAAAGTTTGACAGGTTCTTTTGATTTGTTTACAACACTGTGTACAATCATAAGATTGCCGCTTTCTGTGCCGGGTACAATATCCATTGAAATTTCAAGCGGCAAAGGTTCGGTTATTGTCTGAGTGAATTTAATTCCGTCATCAAGAAGTGAATACATAACTGGCGAGTTGTCACAATAGAGCGTGTTTGACGGACGGTCAATAGTCAATCTCATTTTGTGACCGTGACAGCGGTGATATTCATTATCACGCTCGTGATAAATAAGGTTAGGTGCTGAATTTTCGCTTATGCTTACAATTCTTGGACCATAGTCAATCGTCACGATAATTTGCAGATTAGTGTCCGAAATCATAACGCAGTGTCCAAATTCTTCCGTAGTTATTTCTTTAATGGTTAATGCCAAAATAATCATTCCTATCATAGATTTAATGCTTTGTTTTAATTTATAAGTATTATATCATATTCTTATAATATTTTCAGTATAATTTTTTCCACATTTGAGAATATTTTTTTCGGATAAAGAATAAATATCATCACACTGACTTTCAAATGCAAATGTATTCTGACATTCATCAGAAAGACTTCCTACATCAGCATAACGCATTATCACAGGCAGAGAGGCACTTTTACGCATAATACGTAGTATTTCACGACCTTTTTCGTTAAAACCAAGTACACGGATATATGGCGGAAATTCAGGACTGTTTTGTTTTGTAATGCCTAAAAAAGCGTGAAGAATACATCTTCTTATTCTTGCAAGTGTGTAGCGTTTGCATTTAGTCGTTTGCATAATTTCATCATAAGAAACGGAATTTCTGACGGCTGACATCAGTCTGTTTTCAAGTCCCTCGCTTATATCGGGCAGATTTGCAAAATGATTTTTATTCATTGTACGCAAACGATAAAGCACAGCATTTTCAAGTTTTTTTATCCGCTGACAGTCGGGCAGAGAGGTCATTGAATTATTTACCGTGTCAAAAGTATTTTCAGGAATATATGTTAAAAATTCTCTGTTTTTTTCATATATAAGCTGACGGACAAATGAGGCAGAGGCAATTTCGTCAGACGTTTCACTGCTGTCGTGTTCGGCACCGACTCTTGATATTGTTGACGGGGTTATTGTGCTGTCAATTTTTTTGAGTGCTTTGAGGTATTCAACCGCAAGAATATTGTTCGGCTGAGAGAGAATATCGGAAATTTCACTGCCGTAAATATCACATACGGCTTTTTCACGGGCGGCGGCAAAGGTCATTCCGCACGAAGAATATTTCTTTATGCTGTCTGAAATTCCGCTGTCGGTTATGGCATTACAGGCTTTTGTTAAAAGTTCAGTATTGCCACATTCACTGCCGAAACATATTTCATCAACACAGCCGAGTGCATTAAGAATATAAACACCACCGAGTGCAAACCTTTCGGCATTGGCACACGAAAAGGAAACAGGAAGTTCAACAACAAGGTCAGCACCGTTTAAAAGAGCCGTTTTTGTTCTCTGCCACTTGCTGAATATTGCAAAATCCCCACGTTGAGTGAAATTTCCACTCATACAGGCGACAATGTGTGTTGCACCGTTTTTTCGCATATATTCAAGCATAAGTTTATGACCGTTATGAAACGGATTGTATTCGCATATTACAGATGATATTTTCATCTCAACACTTCACACTCCACTCTACACACTTATTTTTCCTTGTTCTTAAAAATTTACGCATTATTGACAAAAAAATATTGAATTTATTTTGTCTTTGTATTATGATTATAAATGTAAAACGCATTTTTTGCAATAAAAACAGGAGGACTATCATAAAATGAAAGTATTGGTAATCAATGCGGGAAGTTCATCAATGAAATATCAGCTTATTGATATGACAGATGAAAGCGTTCTTGCAAAGGGAATATGTGAAAGAATAGGTGCCGGCGGACATTTCAAGCATAAGACAGGCGACGGCAGGTCTTATGAAACAGATGTCGTTATGGATAATCATACAGAGGCATTTATTCAGATTAAAAATGCACTGCTTGACGAGAAATACGGCGTAATCAAAGACTTGTCGGAAGTTTCGGCAGTAGGTCACCGTATCGTACAGGGCGGTTCACTTTTCAGCCAGTCAACACTTATCGACGAAAAGGTTATCGAGGGAATAGAAAGCCTTATTCCGCTTGCACCGCTTCACAATCAGGCTCACGTTCAGGGTATCAGAGCGTGTATGGAAGTATTCGGCAAAGATGTTCCTGAGGTTGCAGTATTTGACACAGCATTCCATTCAACAATGCCGCAAAAGGCTTATATGTATCCTATTCCTTATGAATATTACGAAAAATACGCTATCCGCAGATACGGTTTCCACGGAACATCACACAGATATGTTTCAAACCGTTGTGCAGAACTTATGGGCAAGGATATAAAAGACCTTAAAATTATCACCTGTCATCTTGGCAACGGTTCTTCAATCACTGCTATTGACGGTGGAAAGGTAATCGACACAAGTATGGGACTTACACCGCTTGACGGTTTCCTTATGGGAACAAGAACAGGTAGTCTTGACCCGTCAATCGTTACATTTATTGCGGAAAAAGAAAAACTTTCTCCGGCTGAAATGGACTATATGCTCAACAAGAAGTCAGGTTTCCTCGGAATTTCAGGTGTTTCATCAGATGACCGTGATGTTTCTGCCGCTGCCGAACAGGGCAACGAAAGAGCAAAACTTGCTATTGAAATGCTTGAATATGAAATTCTTAAATTTATCGGTAGTTATATAGCAGCACTCGGCGGCTGTGACGCACTTGTATTTACTGCCGGTATCGGTGAAAACCAGTATTCACACAGAGAAAAAGTATGCCATCAGATGAAATATTACGGTGTTGAGATTGACGACGAACTCAACAAAAAGACAATTCACGGTGCTGAGGCAAAAATTTCAACCCCGAACTCAAAGATTGATGTTTTCGTTATTCCTACAAATGAAGAACTTGTAATTGCAAGAGATACAAAGGCACTTGTAGAAAACAAATAATTCAATCTTAAAATTATACATAAAAATTCCGCAGAGAAGTCATTAAAAACTCTCTGCGGTTTTTTATTTAATCAAAGCTATGTTTCACACAACTTCTAACTCCTAATTTACAACAACTCCTCACTCCTCACTCCTAACTCCTAACTGTTTTTCGGGTTTACGTGAACCATACAGTGCTTGACGGTGGGGAAGGCTTGTTCAATGGAGGTATGTACGTTTTCGGCAATCTGATGTGCCTGTGTAAGCGTAATGTTGCCGTCAGCGGAAATGTCAACATCAACATAGATTTTTGTGCCGAAAAGACGTGTTTTGAGGTCGTCAATTCCCTCAACACCGTTCTGTTCACGAATTACAGCGGCTATCTTGTCAACGGTTTCTTTGTCACAGGATTTATCAATCATCTTGTCTATTGCGTCCTTGAAAATATCAAATGCGGCTTTAACAATAAACAGGCAGATAACAACGCTTGCGATAGGGTCAAGAATAGGGAATCCGAGTCTTGCACCAAGAATACCGATAAATGCACCGATTGATGAAAGTGCGTCCGAGCGGTGATGCCAGGCATCAGCCATCAATGCACCCGAATTTATTTTTTTTGCGGCGGCTCTTGTGTACCAGAACATCCATTCTTTTACGGCTATTGACACTATTGCGGCGATAAGTGCAAGCAAGCCCGGAATTTCAAGACTTTCATAATTTCCGGCAAATATTTTGTTCAGACCGCTTATGCCTATTCCTATGCCTGTTTCGGCAAGAATTACGGCAAGAATGATTGAGGCGACACATTCCAGTCTTTCGTGACCATACTGATGTTCGTTGTCGGCTTTTTTTGCAGAAATGTTTACACCGATTATGACAATGAATGTACTGAAAACATCTGACGCAGAATGAATAGCGTCAGAAATCATTGCACCTGATGCGGCAAAAATACCAGCAATAAGCTTGAATAATGACAAAGCCACATTTACAATAATGCTTACCACTGATACACGCATTGCGATTTTTTTGTCTTTTTTTGTAATTTCATCAATTACAGCGGTGTTATTGTTGTTCATAAAAAAATCTCTCCCGTAGTTTATTGTTTTAAGGTAAAAAAATACATCTGCGGAGCAGTTTTAAAATCTCTGTCCCGCAGATGTAAATATTCACCCGCTGCCAAAAGGCCCGACATAAAAATGTCTGTATAAGTTTTGTTTCAGATATTTTAATATATTCATATCTGTTTGTCAATAAAAAATTCAAAAAAATCAGAATGAAATAATATCACCTGAAATAATATTTCCGTAAAGCTGTAATTGCGGAGTCTTTCCGAAAGGATTTGTTACAGTAAGCAGTGAATTTTTCCCTTCAACTGTTGTTTTCAGCGGTTCTATTGATATTATTTTTGCACATTTATTCCAGGTTGCGTGACCTTGCGGGTGTTCAAGAACGTAAATCATATCTTTTTCGATTTTGTATTTGCCTGTTTTGGTGATGGTCTGATTGTGGTTATTGCATTTCATTTCCAATGAATAATTGCCGTCTGTACCAAACGCAAAACAATATTCTGCTGAATCTTTTTTGTGGCATACAGGACATTCAAGTTCATCACAGCCCCATACCGCCGGAGTGCTGGTGTCGGTTGCGGCACTTATAATATCCGCTAAATTTTTGAGGTCTTTGAGTATTGTAGGAACGTCTTTATAGTCTTTTATTTCGGCATATTGATTAAGTGCGTTTTTGTACTCATAATTTTCATAGTAGTTTTGTGCATATTTGTAATGACACTCTTTAAGCATTGTCTGAGAATCGGAATAATCACCGAGATATTGAAATTCACTGTATGCCTCGTCGATTTTTTTGTGGTTCATTTTTTCGACAGCGTCATTGTAAATATTTTCGTATGCCGCTTCAAGCCTTTTTCCGCTGTCAAGATATTCTGAAATCTGAAAATAAATATCAGCGGCACCCATATAATTCTTTTCTTTGTAATATTCTTTGGCAACTTCATATTGCGTTTCATAGTATTTTTGTTTTGAGTCAGAATAATTTTCAATGCTTTTGTACAGCTTTGCAGCCTGAGATTTTTGGTTACTGTCATAAAGATAGGTTGCCTTGCTGTATATTGCACGGTTAAGAAGTTCCTTACTGTCGAGAAAATCACCAACTTCCGTAAATCTGCTTATTGCGGTGTCATAGTCTGAATTATCGAGAGCCTGTTTTGCCTGAAAATATGAAAAATAACTTCCGCTGAATGTGTAGCAAAGAAAAACCAGTACCGCCGTAACAACAAGAATAGATGTAATAATAATAATTGTTTTTGTTTTTTTGCGATTTTTTTGTTTTTGAATTTGTTTTTCGTATTCAAGATGACGATTTTTAAATTCTTCTTTTTGTTTTTCTTTGTCAAGTTTCAGTTTTTTTTCTGATTCCTGTCTTGCTTTTTGCATAGCTTCACTGCGGAGTTTTTCACGGGCTATAAGTTTTTCCTGAGAAACGTTTTCTTTCAGCCATTGTTTTGAAATTCCACAGCCTGAACATTTGTCCTCATCATTCCAGTTAAGACAGCCACAGGCACACATCCAGTGAGAGTCCTGAAAAACCGGCTGAAAAACCAGTTTTGAACCATCAATATTGTTCTCGGCACATAATTCCATAAAATCAGCATTAAGATTTTTCTGAACAGAAAAGATGTTTTCCTGTTCAAGACTGACGTTGAATTTTTTTACATCAGTGTTGTACCATACTTCGTTGCCGGTAGTTGTTGCAGATTTAAGCACAAATTCAATGTTTCTGGTTTCCTGATTTTTTATCGGAATTTTGTATGTCAGACCAAAATCTTTGTTACGTTCTATGTCCAGACCTGAGTATTTGTAGTCTATTATGTAATCAATCGGATTGTGAATAGTGTCATAGCAAATTATATCAACGGTAATTTCTTTTATAGGTTCGGGCTGAACGTTAAGAAATTTTGCAGAGGCAAAAAGTTCGCCTGTTTTAGTGTTGAGAATAAGCTGAGTTGAACATAATGTGACCGGTGAACCATAGAACCAAAGGTGTATGTTTTTTTCTTCGAGTATTTTGTTTATTTCTTCCTGCATAATTCCACCTGTTTTAATAATTTGTTAATAATATTTTAATACTAATTAACATTTGTGTCAAGTAAAATAATAATATAGGAAAAATATGAATAATTTTGAGTGCTTTTTTCAAAAAAGCAAGTTGAAAAATTAAGTATATTTATTTATAATGTAATGAGAAGAAATTTTTGAAAGGTGGAAGGGTAGTATCCCGTAAAAATGGAGATAAGAAAAATTAAATCACAGCAAATTACAGACGCTGTAAAAAAGCTGTATATGGATATGAATTATTTTATCGGAGAAGATATTCTCAACGCACTTAAAAAGGCTGAACAGAACGAAACTTCACCCACAGGCAAAAGCGTTCTGTCACAGCTTATCGAAAATCATAAAATTGCCGCTGAGGAGGAAGTGCCGATTTGTCAGGATACGGGAATGGCGGTGCTTTTTGTCGAATACGGCGACAAGGTTGTAATAGAGGACGGAAGTTTTGACGACGCAGTTCAGGAGGGAGTAAGACGTGCATACATTGACGGCTATCTCCGCAAGTCCGTTGTAAGCGACCCTGTTTTTGACAGAATAAACACAAAGGATAATACTCCGGCAATTATTTATACTGAAATCGTCAGCGGCGACAAAATAAAAATTCTCGGCGGCTGTAAAGGCTTTGGCAGTGAGAATATGTCATCAATAAAAATGCTCACGCCGTCGGCAAGTATAGAGGGCGTAAAGAAGTTTATACTCGATACCGTAAAATATGCCGGCCCTAATCCGTGTCCGCCGATTGTTGTAGGTGTAGGAATAGGCGGCACTTTTGAAAAAGCCGCTATGCTTGCAAAAAAAGCAACTCTCCGCCCGATTGATACAAAAAATCCCGACCCACGTTATGCACAGCTTGAAGATGAAATGCTTGAAGAAATCAACAAAATGGGATTCGGCCCCGCCGGACTTGGCGGAACAAATACCGCACTTGGTGTAAATATAGAAACTTTCCCGACGCATATTGCCGGAATGCCTGTTGCCGTTAATATATGCTGTCACGCAGCAAGGCACAAGGAAATTACAATATGAGGTGACGAAAAATGAAAAGAATAACACTTCCGCTTACTGATGAAACAATAAAGGATTTACACGCCGGCGACAGCGTACTTATAACAGGTTCAATGCTTACAGGTCGTGACGCTGCACACAAGCGTCTGTATGAACTTATCGAAAAGGGAGAGCCGCTTCCTGTTGACATAGACGGTGAAGTTATATATTATGTAGGTCCTGCACCGGCAAAACCCGGACATATTGTTGGCCCTGCTGGCCCTACTTCAAGCTATCGTATGGACAAATATACTCCGGCACTGCTTGACAGAGGTCTTAAAGGTATGATAGGTAAGGGTGCAAGAAGTCAGGAAGTAATAGATTCAATGGTTAAAAACGGTGTTGTATATTTCGGTGCAATAGGCGGTGCGGCGGCACTTATTTCAAAAAGCATAAAAAAGACAGAAACTCTTGCTTATGAAGATTTAGGCACAGAGGCTATTTATCGTTTTTATGTTGAGGATTTTCCGGCAATAGTTGTTATCGACTCTTACGGAAAAAGCGTTCTTGTCAAATGAATAATCACAAAAATTTCCTCCGTGTTTTACGGGGGAAATTTCATTTAACAGAAATTTTTTTAAAATTAGTTCAAATGACTTTTTTTAAAGAAATTTTTATGCTATAATAAATAATTGGTTCGGAATTGACCGAAACATAATTCTGATAAAATAAACCGAATAGGGTGAAGATAATTGAAAGAGGAAAAATACGAAAAAGGCAGTGATGTAATTGCAGGAAGAAATCCTGTAAGTGAGGCATTGCGTTCAGGTCGGGCAATCGAGTCAGTTCTTGTTGCAAAGGGCGAGCTTTCAGGCTCAATAAAGGTCATTGTTGCAAAGGCTAAGGAAAAACATATCCCGATAAAAGAAGTTGACTCAAAAAAACTCGATTTTCTTTGCGGCGGTGCAGTTCATCAGGGAGTGGCGGCTCTTGCGGCTGTTAAGGAATATTCAACTGTTGACGATATTTTTGCACTTGCAGAGAGCCGTAACGAAAAGCCGTTTATAATTGTTCTTGACGAAATAGAAGACCCACACAATCTTGGTGCAATAATCCGTACAGCTGAATGTGCCGGTGCACACGGAATTATAATCCCGAAACGTCGTGCCGCCGGACTCAGCTATGCGGTAGGAAAAGCCTCAGCCGGTGCTTATGAATATATGCCCGTTGCAAGAGTGACGAATATTCCTAACGCAATAGACGAACTGAAAGAACGTGGCTGTTGGATTTACGGTGCAGATATGAACGGCGAAACATATTGCACAAACGATTTAAGCGGAGCGTGTGCGTTGGTTATAGGTTCTGAGGGAAACGGTCTTGGCAGACTTGTGCGTGAAAAATGTGATGTAATTCTTTCCGTGCCAATGTGTGGCAAGATAAATTCACTCAATGCGTCAGTTGCCGCCGGTATATTGATGTATGAGTTTACACGTCAGCGTCTTGGAATCAAAGCAAAGTAAACGGGAGGTTAAGAAATATGTCCGAAAATAACTCACAAAAATCTCCGGTAACAAACACAGAAGTATCGCCTATACGAAATCTTTTCCGCAAAAACGATACAGCCGACGTTAATGCCGCCAGTGTTTCAAAACAAACCGAAAACAAAGCGGAAAATAAGGCTGAACCGTCAAATCCCGAAAAGGTATCGGATAATAAGAATAAGGCAAAAACGTCAGACGCTGAAAAACAAAAGCCGACATCTGAATCTGAAAATAAACCCGAACCAAAAGCCGAGCCAAAAGCCGAACAAAAACAGGAAATAAAACCTGAAACAAAACAAAATCCTGAACCAAAACAGGAAACAAAATCTGATGAAGAAAAACCAAAAACAGAAGAAAAAACAGAAGAAAAAACGGCGGAAAAAAACGAAAATGAAACTTCCAAAAAAGAAAATTCTGACGACAAAGACAAAAAAGATGATGTAAAATCTGAAAAAGAACCCGAACCGCCGAAAACATTATCTGAAAAAGAAGAAATAAAATCTGATGAAAATTCTGATGAAGAAAAATCCGAAAATGACAATAAAAAATCGTTTTTCGGAAAAATTAAATCAAAAATCACTGACATCATTATGTCAATGAACCAGCCTGAGGAAGAATCAGAACCACAAATTGAGGATATTTTTTCTTCGAGCGGAAATTTCGTGCGTGAAAAAAACGCTGACCCGTTGGACGCTGACGCAGAATTTAAAGAGAACGTAATTTATACTGCACCAAAAGAGGAAGAAAAGCAACCCGACAAAAGTGTTGTTTCAGTCAGCGACGTTATAAAGGCGGCAAGCAAAAACAACGAACCTAAGAAATCCGAAAATTACAAAAAGGACACGAATGACAAGGATATTACCGAAATTCTTAATGCGGAAAGGGCAGAGAAAAACACAGCAAAACCCGAAAAAAATAAATCGGAAACTCACGAAAAAATAACATCTCAACCCGAAAACAAACCGCAAAAAACAGAAAATCCACAGCCTGTAAAATCTTCCGAACAGAAAACCAATGCCACAAAACCACAACAAAATAATATCAATGACAAAAACACCGTTCAGAAAACTGAACCTGTAAAACCGCACAATAACGACACAGCCGCTAAAAAAGAAACAGTGGAAAAGACCGTTCCTCAGCCTGTTAAATCCGATAAACAGGTAATTTCCGAAAATAAGCCACAGAATATCAAAAAGCCTGTTGAGGTTCATTCGGCTGAAACTCCTGTTGAAAACATTAAGCCAGCAACTCCGAAAGCTGTTGCCGAACATTCAGCGGAAAACAAAAAAATATCCGAAAATAAAAACATTGAACAGCCGAAACCGACTCAGCCGCAGTCAAAAAATGTCGGAAAACATTCGGATAATACGGCAAAAATCATAAATGAAAAGCCGAAAAATACTGATACTCAAAAACCGCCAAAAACAGATGTTCCAAAGACAACTGAACAGGTATCACAGAAAAATAATACACCAAAAATTGACGGTGACGACGGCATAAAAATTCTTCCGTGGACTCCGAAAAAAGATGTTCCCGAAAAAAAGCCGAATGTTAAAGCACCCGACACAAAGGGCAAGAATTTGTCAGAAGGCAGTACGGATATTTTAGTCTATCATTATAACAGAACCGAACCTTTTGTCGTTATGGCGGGAAAATTCACCAAAACGGTCAAAAGCGAGTATGAGGAAGTGCGGAAATTCAACAGTATTCCGCTTGATGACAGTGCGTCCGAAAAGCCGAAAAATTTATCTTCACCTGTTGTTGAAAAATCAGTTCCGAAAATCAATCAGCCTGTTAAATCCGTCCTGAACAATAATACAACAAGCGACAGAACTACCGACATTAAGCTGATTGATAACGGCAAAAAGCAGTCGGACGAAAAGCACAGTGCAGTATCTTCAAAAAATACACAAAAGCCTGTTAAAAGTGAAAATATTCCGTCACAAAATCGCAGTGTAAAATCCGTACCGCAAATTTCAGAGGTTAAAAAGCCTGTTGATGACGATAAAAAACAACCAGAACAAAATAAAGTCAAAAAATCCACAGCTAAAAAGCCACAAAAACAAAAAAAGCCAAAGAAAAATTATAATTTCAGAAATATTTTCAGCAGTGAGGAAGAATACGACCCCGAGGACATTGAAAAAATTTATGTACAAAAACCACAGCTTGACGATTATACAAACGAAAAGGACAGCGAAACAATAAAAACCGAGATTGCTGAAAACTTCCGTCACGTATTTACAAGAACGGGTATTCTTTTTGCCACAACGATTATATCCGTTGTAATTGCGATTATTGCACAGTGCATACCGTCACTTTTTACTCAGACAATCCGCAATGGCTGGCTTGTCTATGCAATAATAAATTTCCTGTTGTTCAGTGTGTCGGTTGTTGTCAGCCGTGTGCCTATTGTGAACGGTATAATGCCGCTGAGGCATTTTAAGGGTAATTCTGATACGGCAATAGCTGTTGCGTCCTTTGCGGCGGCAATACAGTCAATAGTCGCACTGTTTTCACCAAATGTTTTTGTCAACGGAACACTTTACATATATTCATCTCTTGTAATTCTTGCGTTGTTCCTCAACAGTCTTGGCAAAATGCTGATAATTCTCAGAACCTACAATAACTTCCGTTTTCTGTCAAAACCTCGTCCGAAATATGCCGGAAAAATTTATACTGATATAAGAAATGCCGAGAAAATTTCCTCAGGACTTCCGTCAAAAAAGCCGATAATTGCTTATACAAAACAGTCAAAATTTATGAGTAATTTCTTACAGCTTTCTTATGCACCAGACCCGAGTGAAGATGCCGCCGCAAAAATTGCACCTTATGCAACAATATTGTCGATTGTATGCGGAATTTTGTACGGTGTAATGACACGTGATTTTGTAGGTGCTGTTTCGTCGTTTGCACTTTCAGCCTGTATAACAATACCTGTATGTTCACTTCTTGCGGTGAATATTCCGCTGAAAAGACTTTGCCACAACTCAATAAAGGGCGGTGCAATGGTAACAAGCTATGAAACCGTAAAGCAGTTCTGTGACACAAACGTTGTAATGATTGATTCATCACAGCTTTATCCGCCGGGAACTGTAACCCTCAGCGGCATAAAAGCATTCAAGGAAAGCAAAATAAATGACGCAATAACAGCCGGTGCGGCAATTATGTTTGCTGTTGACGGCACAATGAGTTATATTTTTGAAAATATCATTCAGGACAGAAAGGACATTCTCCCGAAAGTTGAAAGCGTAATTTATGAGGACGGTCTTGGACTTGTCGGCTGGATTAACGGTCAGCGTGTTCTTATCGGTAACCGCCGTCTGCTTGAAACACACAACATCACTCCGCCCGAAAAATCAATCGAGGAAAAATATCTCAATATGGGCAATCAGGTAATGTACATTTCAATGAGCGGTGAACTTGTAGCAATGTTTATTCTGTCATACACTGCCGACAGGGAGATAATGCACGAGCTGAGAAATCTTGAAGACAACGGTGTCAGCTTTGCCGTAAGAACGGTTGACCCGAACATAACTCAGGACTCTATCGCCGAAAAATTCTGTCTGTTCTTCCGCTGTATAAAGATACTCCCGACAAATCTCGGCAATATATGCCACAATGCAACATCATCTGTTGACGAGAAATCAAGAGCATATCTTGTAACACGTGGAAAAATTTCATCATTTGCAAGAGCCGTTTCGGGCTGTATAAGAATAAAATCCAACATCACGCTGTCAATTATAATTCAGTATATAGCGATAATTCTTGGCTTGCTTATTGTAACCTTAATTTCGTTTATTTCAGGATTTGAAAAGCTTGGCTGTCTTGAAATGCTTTTGTATATAGGTTTTTGGGCGGCGGCTACAATAATTATTCCGCTTATCAAAAAATAAAGTGAAAGGAAAATCAACAATGAAAATTGCACCATCACTTCTTGCCTGTGACTTCTCAAAAATGGGGGAGGAAATCCAGAAAATCGACAAAGCCGGAGCAGATATGGTTCACCTTGATGTAATGGACGGACACTTTGTGCCTAACCTTACAATAGGACCCGCAATAATAAAGGCTGTACGTCCATATACAAAACTCCCCTTTGACGTACACCTTATGATAGACTATCCGCTTGACTATATAGACGCATTTGCCGATGCCGGTGCGGATATTATCACATTCCACATTGAATCAATGTCCGAACCGAATATGACAATTCAGAAAATCCACGACAGAGGACTTAAAGCCGGTCTTGTAATCAAACCCGGAACACCAGCCGAAATGGTTTATCCTTATCTTGACAAACTCTATATGGTTCTTGTAATGACCGTTGAACCTGGTTTTGGCGGACAGGAATTTATGGAAGATATGATGCCGAAAGTCACCGCCATAAAATCCGAATGTAAAAAACGTGGACTTGATGTTCTCGTTGAAGTTGACGGCGGAATTTCCGAAAAAACAATCTCAGCCGCCGCAAAAGCCGGTGTTGACATAAGCGTTTCAGGCACAGGCGTATTCAAAGCCCCCGACACCGCCGCCGCCATAAAAACACTTAAAAACAGTTGAGAGTGGAGTGTGGAGAGTGGAGTGTGGAGTTGTGTAAGCCACAAACATATACGCTGATTTTCAGTTTATTAAAACAATAAATTGCTGTTCGTGATAAATCCGTCACGGGCAGCTTTTTTATAATTCGTAATTCGTAATGCGTAATTCGTAATTATTTTTCAGACTGTCAGTTTATTAAAACAATAAATTGCTGTCCGTGATAAATATGAATTGTGACACTTTTTAATGAAATATGACACTTCTTTTTCAAAAGTGTCATATAAAAAAGTCAGTGTTTATGCGGCTTTTAGCTATATTATGACATTATTACATTTTATAAATATATATTATAATATAAGAAAAATATAAAACAATAATATATATATAAGATAAACAAAAAATAAGTGTCATAGTGTCATTTTAATAAAGAAACTCAGTATTTATGCGGCTTTGAGCTATGACACATTTGTTTTTAATATATCAGAAAATTGATATAAAATCGTCACAGCAAAAAATTACTTACTAACGGGGCAGAAAATAACTTCCCGTCAGCAATAACTCTGAACGCAATTACGCATTACGAATTACGAATTACGCATTATAATATTATGCATTATTATTATTCACGGTGCGGCAAAGGACTGACGGCTATATTAGCTTTGAACGCAATTTGACAGCGGAGGCACTCCGCCTATGCTTTCTGTGGCGGTTTTGTCGCAAAGGAGAGTTGCGTGTTCTCTGAGTGCCGCAAGACAAATGTCACCACGCTTTGTTTGTGTTGAAAATTCCGATATTGTATTGAGATATTTGGATTTAAGGGCAGAGGCAGACTGTATTGCAAGATAGTAAATGCCGTTATCAACAAAAGCCGAACTGAAAAATTTGTTGTTCTTTATGTTATATAAGGCTTTCATACAGGCAAGAAAATTCTCAACTGTATCAAAAGTGAAAATATATGAATCGGTATAGCTTTTTATACGGTAAATTTTACGCTTTTTGTTCTTGTCGCTTATGGTTATAAGCAAAAGACAGCCGTGTTCATACTGCATAGCCTCAATGAGAATTTTTTTATTTTTAAAGCTGATACCTGTTTTTACTGACGCATAATAAAGCAGTTCTCTAAGAACCTCACGTGAATGAAATTCGTCAAGGCTGAGCGTTTCAAAACTGACAGAGAATTTCTCCATATCTTTATCGGCAAGCGAAATAATAATTCTTGAAGTGTCAATCTGTTCTATATTCATATAAGGTTCCCTCCCGAACAGCAAAAAATACATTAACCTACTATTATAATATTAGAATTATGCTTGTTTTGCAATCGGAGATTTTTGGTTATGAAATTTTACGTTGTTTTTGAATTAAATCCGTTGAAACGTGACACACAGTATGTTATTATTATTGCAACAGATATTTCAACGAAAAGAGGTAAACAAAATGGCAGACATAGACAGACTTATTTCGGAACTTTCATCATTAAAGACGACAAGTGCGGTTGTTATCGGCGGTTCAAGAGCATACGGAGTAAATGACGAATTATCAGACTATGACCTTTATGTTTACAGTGATGTCAAACCCGACAAGGCTTTTGATAACGAGCGTGGAAAAGTAATCGAGCCTTTGTGTTCTTATGCTGAAATCGGCAACGAATACTGGGAACACGAGGATAACATTATTCTCAAAGACGGAACGCACGTTGACATCATTTACCGTGAGTTTGAAATGATTGAACATCTTATGGATTTACAGCTTAACAAAGGCTTTGCGTTCAACAATTATACGACTTGCTTTTGGTTCAATCTTCTTAACACGAAAATAATGTACGACAGGGACGGAACATACAAAGAATTACAGGAAAAATTCAATGTTCCTTATCCCGAATTATTGAGGAAAAATATTATCACACGCAGTAAAGCACTTATCTTTGAAAAACTTCCTGCATTTGACGCACAAATCGAAAAGGCTTATGCACGAAATGACATCATAAGCGTAAATCATCGCACAGCGGAATTTCTTGCGTCATACAGCGATATGATTTTTGCTTTGAACAGAATTGCTCACCCCGGTGAAAAGCGTATTATTGCTTATGCACTTAAATACTGTAAAATACTTCCAAAGGATTTTGCGGAAAATATAACGGAACTGCTCTCGGATTTTTCCGACAAAGAAAAAACACTTAATGCAATGCACAATATTGTAAATAATCTCAAAGACCTGTTGACAGAACAGGGCGAAATGTAATGAACAAACAAAAAATAAAACAAAAGCTGAAATCAGTATTGCATATAAAAAGATTGTGGTTTATTATTTTAATTCCGCTTTCGCTTATAATTACTGAAATCGCAAAAAACAATCCGTCATTTGCGGAATTTTATGCTGAAAATATATACAGGTATATTTCGCTTTTATTTAATAATATTTCGGGAATATTGCCGTTTTCACTTGCGGAAATAACGGTAATACTTTTGGTACTTGGTGCGGTTGTTTACATAGTATATCTTATTGTAATGCTTATAAAGAAAAAAGGACACAGGCTGAAAGTAATCGGAAATTTTGTGCTTAATATTATATGTGTTGTTTGTGTGACGGCTTTTCTGTTTACGGCAAATTGCGGAATAAACTATTACCGTATGACGTTTTCTGAATTAAGCAATATTGAGGTTCGGAAGTCGTCGGAAGATACACTGTATAATTTATGTGTTATTCTTGCACAAAACGCAACAAAAGCCCGTGAAAAAGTACAGGAAAACAGCGGCATTATGTGTCTTAATCAAGCCGAAATCTCAACAGCCGAAACCGCAAAAAACGCAATGAATAATCTTTCTGAAACTTATCCGTATATTACATCAGGTTACAGTGTGCCAAAAGGAGTAATGCTTTCACGCTGTATGTCCTACGCAAACATAACAGGTGTGTTTTTTCCGTTTACCTTTGAGGCAAATGTAAATACTGATATTCCCGACTATTCCATTCCGTCAACTATGTGTCACGAACTCACGCATTTGAGGGGATTTATGCGTGAGGACGAGGCAAATTTTGTGTCATTTCTTGCGTGTATAAAATCCAATTCGGCTGATTTTCAGTATTCAGGCTATATGCTCGGATATATTTATGCGTCAAATGCACTTTATTCTGAAAATCGTGATAAATGTAATTCTCTGTCGGAATATATCAGTGACGGAGTTTTAAGAGATTTAAACAACAATTCTGAATACTGGCGGCAGTTTGAAACACCTGTCGCACAGGTTGCGTCAAATATCAATGACAGCTATCTTAAATCTAATTCGCAAATTGACGGAATAAAAAGCTACGGGCGAATGGTAGATTTGCTTATTGCCTATTATAATTTACAATAATTATTTTATAATGTCTTTTTCTCTGTTCAGGTGAGGAAAAGACATTATTTTGTTATAACTGACTCTGATAATTTTACATAATGACTAAAATTTTTAATTCAATTTTTTCATACGTTTGAGGAAAAAATATCAAAAACTTATGTACAAACAGGTAAATATTATGTATAATATACTAAGAAATAGAAATTGTTTTGTTATACAGAAGGAAGTGTATATGATGGAAAAAATGCTTGTTGTCGATAATACAAACATAAATAATCTTATACTGCACGAAATTTTTGATTCAAAATATGAAATTATTGAAACCGACAGCAGTGAAATTGCATTTAAATTTATAAATGAGTACAAAGACGAAATTAAGGTTATTATAATTATGGAAAGCATTGCCGCTGATTTTACGGACGATATGCTGAAAACTCTCAAAGATTCAGATGTGCTTGAATATATTCCTGTCATTATGATAATCGACAATAATTATCTGAACGGAAAAACCAAAGTTAAGAATTTTCCGTACAGTGACGTTATAAATTCGCCTGTAAATCCTTACATAATAAAAACCCGTGTTTCAAATCTTACTGAACTCTTTTCAAACAAAAAAGAGCTTGAATCAACAGTTCAGAGCCAGACGGAAAAGATAATTTCTCAGGATAATCTTCTGAAAAAGCAAGAAAGAAAAATGAACACGGACGATATGCTTGAAATTCTCGGAGAGATTGTCAATTACAGAGATGTTGAGTCGGGCAATCATCTTTTGCGTATAAGAAAATATACGGAAATTCTTCTGAGGATTCTTGCGGAAAAATATCCGAAATACGACATCACAGAGGACAAAATAACTCTTATAACATCAGCAGCGGCACTCCACGATATAGGAAAAATTGCCATTCCTGACGCAATTCTTCTCAACCCACGCCGACTTACAAGCGAAGAATTTAATATTATGAAACAGCATACTGTACAGGGCTGTAAAATGCTTGATGAGCTTGATTCAGTCCAGCACGACGAATGTTATATATACTGCTATCAGATATGCCGTTATCATCACGAAAAGTACGACGGCAAAGGCTATCCTGACGGACTTGTCGGTGATGAAATTCCGATTTGTGCACAGGTTGTGTCGGTTGCAGACTGCTATGACGCACTCACAAATGAACGTCCGTACAAGCCGGCATTTTCTCACGAACAGGCTTCTGAAATGATTAAAACAGGGGCTTGCGGTGCTTTTTCGGACGAAATGATGGATTGTTTTGAAAGTGCATTACCACAGTTCAAAGAGCTTGCGGAACAATATCAAAACTCTGATGAGGTGCATAACACAAGTGAAAAATACATAAAAACAAATGAAAATACCCGTTTGAAAAAAATATACAGCAAAATGGACAAAAAGGACTTAATCGCCGTTATTGAACGTCAGAAAAAGAATATAACTGACGAACGCAAATACTGCTCAAAAGTTCTTTACAGTATTGCCGATTTTGTTATGGAATTTGACATTCGTCAGGACGCTATGATTGAGTGTAAAGGTTCAATCACAAAGGTTCTTGGTTATATGCCGAAAAACTACTATGAGGCAGTAACCGTTTTGTCGGATTTATGTTCAGATGAATGTAAACAGACATTTAAAGATACGTTCAGTATGAATAATATTTATGATGCGGCAAAAAAGGGCAAAAAGCGTATTTCTCTTGAATGTATGATGAAAACAGGCAAAAGGAATTATTCACGTGTTCAGTTCTATGCTGTTCCGAATCTTGAAAACGGTGAACTGGTTTCGATTTATTGTGTTGCACTCATTCTGAAAAACAGAAACGAAATCAAACACCACGACAGCGACGAAACAAATCACAGTTTTAGCCTTGAAAAATATTCGGCAATGGTCAAAGAGGAAGAAAAGGCAAATCTCATAGATTTTGAAAAGCGTTTTGTGCCTGTTGTCAACTCAAAGACAGGAAAAATTATTTCTTATGATTTTATCGAAATATCAAAGGAAAACAGTACAAAATTCAGCTTTGACGAGATGTATGAATCGCTTTATTACACCACAAATGTAACAGCATTCAGCCTTAACAGTATGAAACGTATAATTTCTTCTGTTTATGCACTCGAACAGGAGGGAATAAATTTCCCGCAGATTTCAGTTATGACAATGTTTGGCGGTCTTGATACCGAAAAAGTCATAAAGGCAATAGGTGAGATTTTCCTTGAATTTCCGATAAACTGCCATAAAATATGTATAAATATCACTCAGGATATGCTCAAAACTCTCAACCTTAAAGGTCTGGAAAAATTCATTGACTCTATGCGTAACTATGGCTTTAAAGTCGGTGTGTATAATGTCGGAATGAACTCGATAAACACAAAGTGCTTTACTCAAAGACTTTTTGACAGGGTTATTTTTGCGAATGAGTTTCTCGACAATATCGACAACGGAACATATCCGCTTGAACTTGTCACATATATGATTGAATATTTTTCCCGTCTTGGAACGGAAGTCTATATGCCTATGGGTGTAAATGAAAAACTGGTTGAAAGAATCGAGGCGAATACATCAGTTCCGTTCGGTATTCCTCAGCGTGAACTCATATCATTTGATACATTCAGAAAAGATATGCGTATGGCGACGATAACACCTGTTTATCCCATACTCAGCCACGAAAATACACACCCTGTTCTCAGCGAAAAAATGTATGACGAAATTCTTGTACAGACAAAATCGTTTATACTTGAACTGAATATAAACGCTGATATGGCGGTATTTTCAAAATCCTTTGAAACACTGTACGGCTATGTACCGGCTCAGAACGAATTTGTGAAAAGTATCAGAACATCTGAATTTCTGCATACAGATGATATAAACAAATTCATAAAAAGAATAAATCAGCCACGCAATAAAGACGATGACTCGGAATTTTTTGTACGTGTTTACAGCCATAAAACAGACTCTTATTTATGGAATAAAATGCGTCTTATTTCCGAAAGAACCTCATCAGGCGAGGCAGTAAAAACGGTGGCAATATGTACCGATATATCCGACAGACAGGCTGATGTGGATTTTGACATATTACGCAATAAGCGTACAGCCTATATAACAAATTTATACCGCAAACATTCCGCAGAAAACATCATAAAAACTTTTCTTGACGGAGAGGGTGCAAACGGCAGTCACGCACTGATAATTGCCGAAGTTAAGGGCTTTGATACGCTTGAAAAAACTCTCGGAACGGCTTTTGCAAATGCCGTTATAAAAGAATTTTCGGTTAAAATCAGAGAACTGTTCTGTGATTTTGATATTATAGGCAGTCACAGCGGAAATCAGTTTTTGATTTTTGTAAAAAATACAGATGATATTCAGAAACTGACGGAAAAATCCGCACAGATTTGTTCGATTATAAACAATAAATATAATTCAGACTCAGATGAAATTACTGTTTCAGGAAAAACGGGAATAAGTCTTTATTCCGAAAACGGAAAATCATACGCAGAACTTTATCACAATGCACTTGATAAACTAAAAGCTGAAAATTGAGATTAAAAATACCGACGCTGTTAAAATTACAGTGTCGGTTTTATTTTGTATATAAAGAAACGGACAGCGATTTGTTATTATCGCTGTCCGTAACTTATTTTCGGAATTTTCCGATAGTGTGTTTGTCGGGAAATTATTTATGTATTATTTCTTGTATGATTTTCTTTTGCCCGTGAAACACAGTGCTGCCAGACCGGCTGCCGCAAGTACAGTGATGAACAGAGGGAACAGAGGTGTTGCGTCACCTGTATTTGTTGTACCTGATGACTGACTGTTTGATGTATTTTCTGAAACATCTGAGTTTGTCGGTTCAGTTGAACTTGTCGGAGTATCTGAACTTGTTGGTTCAGATTGTGACGGTTCGATTGAAGGTTCAGTTGAAGGTTCGGTTGAAGGTTCTGTTGAAGGTTCAGTCGAAGGTTCTGATGGTTCAACAGATGGTTCGTCAGGAGTTACAGCGTCAGTTACTTCAACTGTTAATGTTTTTGTTTTGATAAGTGAGGACGGAATTTCGTTCCAGTTATCAATAGTTACTGAGTTTTTATCATCAATACAAACTATGCTGTCTGATTTCGGGGCATACATTACAGTAATTGTAGCCTTACCCTTTGAAACAGGTCTTACAAAATTATTTATCAATTTTACAACCGATTCGTCAGAGGATACATATCTTACATCAATTCCGTTTTCTGTGTCACTGTTGAATATTCCGTTTGTGTCTAATTCAAGCAGTGAATCAGTGCCGAGCTTAATATCAGTGTCGAGCTTTTCACCGCTTGCAAAGTCTGAAAATTCAATATCCTTGATGTTTGCGGCTGCGTCAACCAATTCTTTTGACGCACTTCTTATAACTGCGACGTCAACATCATTAGCACTGCTCTTTACGGTTATTGTGGCTTTTTCCTGAACAGAACCGTCATCAAGTGTTGAAACTTCAAAGTCGCTGTCTTTTACAGGAACAGTCCATACAACAGTTTTTGTTTCGCCGATTTCAAGGTCAAACGGTTCGCTGTCTGTTGTTTCTTTGCCGTTAAGTTCGGTGTGAAGTACAAGTCCGCTTGATTTTTCTTCGCCGTTGTTGTAAACGTTTGCGGTAAGTTTAACGGTATTTCTGTCAACAAATTCTGTATCAACGCTTTCAATAGCCCAGTTATCAGCATAGGCGAGAGTTTCCTCAGTGCTGCATATTTCCTTACCGTCAACGACAACAACTGCTTTAAGTTTCTTGCCGTCTATATTTTCAGGAATATCACAGTTAATATATACTGTTTCTGTTACACCGCCGTTAATTGAAGAAATTGTATTGCTGCCGAGTTTTTCATTATCGCAGTAGAGCTGAATTTCAACATCTCTGCCGAATGAAGCGTTTTTGTTTGTGACATTTACAGCAACATTTGTGTTGGTCTGTCCTGAAATAATGTTGTCCAGGTTGTCAATTTCAACACTGTATTTTGGCTGACTTAGGTCAAAATCACGAACACAGAGTGTCGGATTATCTTCATCAAGACCACGGTATTTGTTGCCGTTTTGTTCGTCGGTAAGTATTGTGCTTGGTGCGTTGAGATACACAAATCTCAGAATGTTGTCATCTGTAACTGTTGCGTCTATGCCTGAATGGTTTGCGTCCTGTTCGTCAGTAATCTGAATATCGTCTGTCCAGTGTTCAGATTTTACATATTTTATCATCTGGTCGCCTGCATTAACAATGCCTGTCAGTCCGTTTATATCCTTGACGGTTTTGTAGTCGATTGTGTTGCCGTCGTTGTCTTTTTCAGGATAGATAAGCGGCTGATTGTTTTCATCATAAAGCGGTACTGCATTAACATCTATATTGTTTGTAATAAGATGAATCTGATGTTCTATGTACTGATGTTCAGGCTTTGTAGCCTCATCTGAATTATGGTCAATACCGTCTTTGTATGAAACGCCGTATTCTGTCCAGGTGATATAAATATTGACATCATCTGTAAGAGTTGCAGAAAATGAAGTTACAGGATTGTTTTCATCAGCCTGATGAATAATTTTCGGCTGATTGTAGTTTGCAAAAGATTTGTCAAATATCAGAACTTCTGTGCCGTCCTGAGCTTTCATTGTCAGACCGTTGTCAATAAGCTGTGCTACATCATATTCGGCTATATTACCGTTGTCAAGATAGAACAGATTTATTCCGCCCAGTCCGTCAGATACAAGAGATACATTACTCTGCTGAGTATTGTCATTTGTAACACGGATTGCAGGATATTCTTTGTTAAGAGTGCGGTCATAGACTTTAAGGAATACATCTTGGTCTTCTGTTGTTTCGGCATTTCCGTCAACATCAATACAGAAAGCAAATATAGCCTTGTCATCATAGCCTATTGTATCAAATGACCTTATTGCATAATCTTTGCCGATACCTGTAAGTTTAACATCTTCTGAATTTGGTTTTTCAGTCCAGCCGCCGTTGCCGTCGGATATATTGCTTTCGTCAACATATACATACTTAGAGAAATCAACAAAGTGCTGTCCGTACCAGTTCTTTTCAAAATCTGCCTTTTGAGCCTTTGTAAGAACACTGAGTTTATCGGCTGTGTCGCCTGAGTATGTGTCAACCCATTCTTCCTTGTCGAAATCATAGAAACGGTATGCTATTGTCTGATAAGGATTGATAAGGTCGCCGACTGTTACTTCTTCATCGCTGACTGCCTTTTTGTATTCGTCCTTGCAGTAGCTTACCATAAGATATTTCTTATCGTTCACAACTGAATATGCAACCTTTGGTGAATAGTCAGCAACTATATCTGCCGCCGTACTCTTTGTTACCTGTGTAATCTTGCTGAATGTGTTTGTAGTTGCGTCAAAGAAACAAGCTTTAATGCAGCTGCTGTTGGCTGTTTCTACCGGGTCATCTTCTGCGAGTGAAATATCAGACCAGAGAATAAGCAGTCTGTCGTCGTCTATTTTGTACAGATAAGGTGTAACATCAAATGTTGATGTTTCATCAATCATCTTTGGTTCTGACCATACGCCGTCTTTGCATATTGAGTATGCGACAGATGTGTTGTTATAGCTTTCTTCATCTACACCTGCCAGACTGTCGTCAATCCATAACATAAACTGTCTGTTGCCTGAAATGTTTTCGATATAAGGTTCAGCGTCAGGATATACAGGTGTTTCAAGGACTGTTTCACCGTTTGCATTAACCTTTCCGTTCCATTTAATAGTATTGATGTCGTTTGCATTGTCTGAAACTTTGTTTGTATAATCATCAGCGGTTACAACATCATATCTTGCGTCATTGTTATTTTGTCTGAGGAGATTATTTGCTCTTGAATATGTAGCACCGTCTGCTCTCAGGCTCATAACCTGACTGTTATCAAACATATTGTATTTGTACTTACCAAGGTTGTATTCCTTTTTTATAAGTCCGCCGATAAGTTCAAGCATAACTTTACCTGAAAGTGTAACATCACCCTTGCTTGTACCTCGTGTATCGAAGGTCATATCAAAAGCCGCTGTTCCGTTAATTTCCAGTGACGCAATACCGAGCGGTACCTCTGCACCAACACCGATTGTGATAGAAGGGCGAACTTTTAAACCGCCATAGAAAGTAAGTTTGCGGTTCGGGTCAGTCATACCTGTATAAGCTGTCAGGTCTATTTTCGGGTCTTCTTTTGAATCAGGGTCATTTACAAAATATAATTTGTGGTTTCGGTATTTTTCAACACCGATTATACCTGTAATGTCACCGTTGATTTTGCCCTTGACAAATACAGAAACACCGATAGGTGTCGGGTATGAATATTTAGCACCTGCATCGCTGCTTAATGTTGCGGTAAGTACCATATCTTCAAAATACCAGTGTTCACCTTTGTCAGAGGATCTCATTGTGATTGAAAAGGCAAATTTAAGGTCAATCTTATAGTTCGCTGTAAGTTTGCCCGACTTTTTGTTTTGGTTACTTTCTTTGTCAACAAGTTCTTTTGCTTCATTTTCCTTGTCTTTATCTGTAACGTCTGCCGGAGGTGCAGCGGGTTCATCACCGGAGTTTTCTGCTTCCGGAGGTGCAGCGGGTTCGTCACCGGAGTCTTCTGCTGCCGGAGGTGCAGCAGGTTCGTCTTTTACAAGAGCCTTTGCTTCGTCCTCAGGTTTTTCCTTCTTTTTCTTTGAATCTTTATATTTACCTTTCCAGTTCGTGTTCCAGCCACAGCTTATAGTTTTGACAAGTTCGCCTGTTTCTTTATCTTCTGTGGTGGGAGAAAGTGTTTCGTCATCGACTCTTGTAAATATTCCAAGATCAAAAAATGTATCGGCTTTACCTAAATACTCTATTACGCCATTATAAGGAGCTTCAAAAGAGTTAATAACCGCAATAGCTCCAAGATATTGACGGAATATAATACCTGATTTATGCTCAACATATCCTACGTCATTCTGGTCAAAAACACGAATAGTAAGATAATCGCCTGCTGATACGCCTTCTTTTGCCGGATTAAAGCTGTAATATCCCTTTTCCGGTTTGCCTTTTTCGTCGTCGTTGAGTGTAGGAGAAATTGCGTATGTATCCTGACTGTCCTTTACAAGTTCCGTATTAAAGGTCTTTTTGAGCTTTCCGTCTTTGGAATAAAGATATGCCTCTACTTTTCCTACGCTATATAATGATGACAGAGAATTAACTTTAAATGTAAAATAATATCTCTGGTCATTATTATTGACATTTATATCAGGATTTTCGATTGGATTTGATATATATTGATAGTCGTTCAAAACTTTCTTATCAATTCTTATTTTGGACGCTTTTAAATCCGTAACATTAAATGTATTGTACTCTTCATACACAATCTCAGCAGGACAACCTACCTGAATATTTGCTGTCCAGTTAGCACTGCCGTTATTGAAAAGGACATTATAAAATTCATTATTTCCAAAATCTGTGCTTGTAAATTCAAAACGTCCGTTTTCATCGGTAACCGTTGTCATTCCGTTTACAACAACTTCAACGCTTGATGCAGGGGTTTTTTTGCTTTTTTCGCCTTTTGTGTTTTCGAGTACGGTTTTGCCGTCGTAGTAAACAGTTCCTGATATAACTCCTTCATTACGTGATGACGGTTTTGCCTCAACATAATAGTACAGTTGTCTGTCAATAGGAATATTCGAGATAAAATTAAGGAAATTTCCATACATAGGCTTTGTATCTATATTTTTATAGTATTCGCCGAGTGCGTCCACTTCAGCCTGGCTGTAATAACCGTCTTGGTTTGTGTCGCCTGTACGGTCATTCCATATAATTTTATATTTTTTGCCGTCAATTTCATTCTTGAATACAGAAATGAAGTCATATCTTGTATTCAAAGAATATCCGTCAATTTTTATTACATCACCCTCGCAAAGAGTCTTTACCTTACCGTTGATTACTTTTTTGTATGTTCTCTTATATTTTGCTGTAAGTATGTTGCCTGCATTGTTAGGGTCTGCCGTTGTTACAATAACCTTGTTCTGATACTGAGGAGATTCAGCGGCGGGGTTTACAGTCATACTTATGACAGAATTTCTTGACGTTACATTGATATTTATTATACCGACGCTGTTGTTTCCGCCTGTACCGCCTGACTTATTTTTTACATAAAGTTTAGACGGAGTGACTGAGAGGTTGCCCTGTATATTGTGTTCAAAGCCCCATACTCTTGGTTTGTCCTTGATTGTGTCTTCATAATTTTTATACAGTGCTTTTTGTATATCTGTATTTACAACGTTTATATTTCCGCTTGAAATGTAAAGTTTTGAGTAAAGCTCTTTTTCAAGCCGTTCAGATGTTGCAGAAACATTGTTGTAGTTAATGGCACTCCATTCGTAACCAAGAATAACCTTTGTATCTGTCGGAACAACATTGTACTTGACTGTATCAAGTTTACCCATTGTTATAATATCGCCGTTTTTGAATGTATTGTTCTGAATTTTGATATTGTCCTCGCTGTCAACATTGAACTTGACTATTGCCGTTTTCTGACGGTAAACGGGGCGTATCTCAAAGAAAGGTGCCTCGTGACCCTGAATTTGTGAAGAGTTCTTAAAAATATTTAAAGGTATGCGTCCGTATGATATGTTTCCGTTTGTCGGGTTAACATAATAGCCTGTAAGAGTACCTTTGTAAAGGTCGTTTACGGAAATATCCGTTCCTTCTACATAGAAGTAGCCATTCTGTGTGTTTTTAGGTTTGATTTTTACACCCCAGAGATAAACATTTTCCTGTTCTTCTTTGGTAAGCTGACTGTTTTTAAGGTCGCTTTTAACAGAAATTATATCATCTCTATAGAAAATATTTTCTGAAATAGTGTCTTTTTCGCCTTTTTTGGTATATGTAACACCACTGCCGTCTGCAAAATTAAGTCCGCCTATGTATTTAGCGTCCTTTTGTTTTGTTTTTTCGTACTTTGTCGGACTTATGTAGGTTTTAGTGTACAGCCACGAGTCTTCATCACTTTTTTCCATAAAGTCCGACTCTTTACCATCATACGAGAGTCCGCTTACAAGTCGTACTTTTATCGGCAGTGCATACAGAGCCATATCACTGAAATGAGCCTTAGTATCTTTTGTATCATTTTCATAATAGGTTCCATAATGTATATACGGTACTTTGCGGTCACTGTCTTTCATATAATACTCCTGACTCCAATAACCCCACGAACCGCCTTTTTTATTAACAAGATAGTTATGGTCACCGAGTGCAAGATATGTATAAAAGTCCGTATTGTAACCCGAATTCCAAAGAATACCTAAGAATCGTGTTTCAAAATATGTACCTCTGCACCAGTTTTCAACATCGTATCCCAACATACCGCTCATAGAGAGTATATCGGTATTATTATACGATTTCATTCTACAACTTGTCATTGTTGTGCCTGTACTGTTTTCAAGCTCAGCAAGTTTTTTGTATTTCCAGTAATTTATTTCATTTATTGTCGCTGTGTCAGCAGTCTTTGCATTAGCATTTGTCAATGCAAACAAAACCGGAACTTCTGAATTTATGATAATGTCTGCCGTGTCGCTTGATGTAGAGTTGCTGTCCTCAACACGAACCTTGAAAGATACAGTACCGTTTTCGGGACGTTGGAGAATAGGAATTTCTACTTTTCTGTATTCCTGGTCGGCACTGAAAGAAAGTGATTCCGAAAAAGGATTATAGTATATTCCGCTTTCGGCTGTGCCTGAAATTGTGCTGATAACAGCCTCGCCCTGATGTGATATACCTTTTGTGCGGTGTATTGTAACAGTTACTTTATCCTCATTAGGATTTAAAATTATGCTGTCCTCGTCAATCACAAATTCCGATTTGTCGTATTCGTCATTGTCCTTGATTACTACAAGTCCTGACGGGTTGTCCACAAGGTCAGCACCCTTTGCGTCGGTAAGCAAAAGCATTGCTATTTCGTCATCTTCGGCTTTGTCATCATCATTAACGATGAATTTCAGCTTTTTGTAGGTTTCACCCGGTGCAAAGGTAAGTTCACATTCAGCACCCGGCATTTCAGAATAGGCTTGGTTGTAGTATTCGGAAAGTTCCTCGTTTGTGAGTTCCGATTCCTCACCGCTGAGAGTTTTGTCTGTCCACGGTGTTTTGTCGGCTTTCTCGTCTGTGAGAAGTTCCTTTGCCGAACCCAAGTCAGTACCTACTTCATCTGTCGGAGAAAGTACGCTTTCCTCTGTTGATGTTTCGTCGTCAGTGTCGGGATTTGCCTTGTTCGGTGTATCAGCTTCTGTTTCTGCTGATGTTTCGGCTGTTGAATTTTCGTCGTTGTTGATTACAGTTTCATTGCCGTCAAAAACAACAGGAACGTCCTGTGCCTCTTTAAGCTGTTCCTTGTAAAATCCCGAACCGTCTTCGGTTTTGAGTTCATCATCACCGAACCAACCCGGAATGGCTACTTTGTAGTCGTCGCCATAGTCGGCAGAGATGTCAACGGCTTTGAATTTTACAGTTGCCTCTTTGTCGGTATTTCCGGCACGGATAATGGCAAATTCAATACTGTCTGTGCCTTCCTGAACTTCAAGTCGTGGTTCAAGGAACGCAAAGACACCGTTTGGATAGGTTTCACTGTCCGCAAGGGATTTCAACGCACTTGCAATTCTTTCATCTGTGATTGAATCGCTGGCAAGAACTGTTGTCGGAACCGCTCCCGCAAGTATGCACGATGCAAGTACAACTGCTGTGGCTCGTTTGAAGATTTTAGACTTCATTGTTTTTCCTCCTTGTTTTTAAGATTTATATATATAAAAAACGTGCAAACTTTCAAAAAATCATAGATAAGTTTAAAACTTTTATGATTTTTTGTATTTGCTTGTTTAACATAAATATTATACCAACAGAAGTGCAACAGAAGTGCAACAAAATAAAAACTTTTTTCAAAAATATTACATAAATTATGCCTGAAATTATATAAAAATCCTTTGCGTATTGCTGAAAAATGTGATAATATAAACTAAAAATTACGATAACGGAACAGGAGGTCAAAAAATGTCGGAAAAGAAAAAAATAATCGGTACAATATTCAGAATTTTGCTTATATGTGTTTCTTTTTTTATGATAGGCTGGTACATAATTTCCGCAATAGTTACAATCGGCAGTATATCAGGAATAATATTTTTTACCTGTACAGCATTGAGCGGTATTTTTTCAAAACAGTTTTTTATGCTTACGGATAAAATAAAATCCAACAAAATCGGAAAAATAATATTCAGAGTGGTAACGGCTCTTTTTGCGGCGGCAATGATTTTTGTTGCTGTTGAACTTGGTGCAATGGTTTATGGTGCTTGTCGTACTCCTGATGAAAATTCAACGCTTGTTGTGCTTGGCTGTCAGGTAAACGGCACAAATCCGAGCAAAATGCTGAGAATAAGACTTGAAACGGCTTATGACTATCTTGTTGAAAATCCCGACACAAAATGTATTGTTTCGGGCGGAAAAGGCTCAAACGAGAGAATAAGCGAGGCACAGTGTATGTATAACTGGCTTACGGCAAAGGGAATTTCTGCCGACAGAATTTATATGGAGGACAAATCCACAAACACTGACGAAAATATTGAATTTTCAAAACAAATTATCGAACAGGAAAATCTCAATAAAAGTCTTGCAATAGTGACGGACGGTTTTCACGAGTTCCGTGCGTCGATTATAGCATTAAAGCACGGTTGTTCAAGCGGAGCGGTTTCTGCACCTACACCGTTTTATCTTGCGGCGAATTTCACCACAAGGGAATTGTTTGCATTTGCCGCAGAAATACTGCTGTAAAACGGCAGAATCTTCACTTTTTGCAAAAATATTACGATTGAAATTTGCACAATAATGTGTTAAAATTAAATTTCAGCCGAAAAACATACGCTATAACCGAAAGAAGTGTAATAAAGATGCCTATAAGAATACAGAGCGAACTTCCGGCATTCAAGACGCTTGAATCCGAAAATATATTTGTAATGACACCCGAAAGGGCTATGTCACAGGACATAAGACCGCTTAAAATTATAATTTTAAATCTTATGCCCACAAAAATTGCAACCGAAACACAGCTTTTAAGACTTCTGGGAAACAGTCCTTTACAGGTTGATGTTGAACTTTTGCAAACGGTCACACACGTTTCAAAAAATACACCACAGGAACATCTCACGACATTTTACAAAACCTTTGATGAAGTCAAAGACCAGTTTTTTGACGGAATGATAATAACTGGTGCACCTGTTGAACTTATGCCTTATGAAGAAGTTGACTACTGGGACGAATTGTGCGAAATTATGGAGTGGTCAACTCACAATGTTTACAGCACACTGCATATATGCTGGGGAGCACAGGCAGGTCTTTATTATCATTACGGTATTCCGAAATATAACCTTGATGAAAAACTTTCGGGTGTTTATGTTCACAGAATACACGACGTGTTTCACCCTCTTATGCGTGGCTTTGACGACAAGATACTTATGCCACATTCACGCTATACGGGTGTTCACCGTTCCGAAATACGAAAACACGATGATTTGCTTATTCTTGCGTCGTCAAACATTGCCGGTGTTGCGATTGTTGCCAACAAAAACGGCAGACAGTTCTTTGTGATGGGACACGCTGAATATGACCGCAACACGCTTGCAAACGAATATTTCCGTGACAGAAACAAAGGCTTGAAACCGCAACTTCCTTATAATTATTTTCCCGGAAACGACCCGGCGTCAATTCCTATGCTCACTTGGCGTAGCTATGCGACAATACTATATTCAAACTGGCTGAATTATTATGTTTATCAGCAGACGCCGTATAATCTTTCTGACATTAAATCTTTCAAATAAAATTTTCCGTTCATAAAACCCCTTTTCAATCTAATACTAATACTATATATAAAAAGGGGGTTGGTCTGTATGAAAAAGCCACTGCACAGTTATGGCGGTTACGAAAATTTTTATACTTCCGACAATTCAGATACAGTCGGGGAGGACGATTTTTACGGTGTAGATGATTATGTTTATTTTCTTTCAAACGGAATGTCCGACAACGAAAAAATAGACGCATATAATTATTTCTGTGAATATCCTGACGAACAGTAAAATACAGCAGACACCTACACTTTGTATTTATACTTCACTTAAAAATTTCTTGACAAGCATTGACAATTATGTTATTATAATTAAGCCGCTTATTGTGGGCTTGTGTAAGTGAGAATTTCTCCGCCCGTCAGTAGCGAGTTTAATAACAGGTAGGTGCCGAAATGTACGCAGTAATTGAAACAGGCGGAAAGCAGTACAAGGTTTCTAACGGTGACGTTGTATTTGTTGAAAAGCTTGACGCAGAAAATGATTCATCAGTTGACTTCAAGGTTGTTGCAGTCAGCACAGATGACGGCTTCAAGGTAGGTGCTCCTTACGTTGAGGGTGCAAAGGTAACAGGTAAGGTTATCAAAACAGCTAAATCAAAGAAGATCACAGTATTTACTTACAAGCCTAAAAAGAGCGAGAAACGCAAAATGGGTCACAGACAGTATTATACTAAGGTTCAGATCGAATCAATTCAGGCATAATGATAAACGCAGAATTTTTTGTTGACAAAAACAAAAACTTTCTCGGTTTTCATATAAGCGGTCATTCCGGAATGGCTGAGTCGGGCAGTGACATAATATGTGCGTTTGTATCTTCCGCAGCATATATGGCGGCGAATACAATTACCGACATTATTCACGCAAAGGCAACGGCTGAGGACAGTGACGGCGATATGTACGTTATGGTTGACAAAAATGACGCAGACTTGTGTCAGGATATTCTCGCAGGATTAAAGCTCCATCTCGTCAATACAGAGGAGCAGTATCCGCAGTATTTACAGGTAAATTTTACGGAGGTGTAAAGTAATGCTTAAAATCAATGTTCAGTTGTTTGCTCATAAAAAGGGCGGCGGTTCTACAAAAAACGGTCGTGATTCAGAATCAAAGCGTCTTGGTGCAAAACGTGCAGACGGTCAGTTTGTTCTTGCAGGAAACATTCTTGTAAAACAGCGTGGAACACACATTCATCCGGGCAACAATGTAGGTCGTGGATCAGATGATACACTTTTTGCTCTTGTTGATGGTAACGTTAAGTATGAGCGTGTAGGTCGTGATCGCAAACAGGTTTCAGTTTACGCTGTTGAACAGTAATAACAAAAAACCATTCAGAGCTTCGGTGTTCTTGCCGAGGCTCTTTTTAATGCGTAATTCGTAATGCGTAATTATTATGACCGTAAGTGTATATGTTAAGTTTGGTTTATGATAAATTCGGTTATGTTGTGGAAATATTATAATGAATGATGACTATTGAATAATTTTTGTTATCACAGGTGTGTAGCACTTATGAATTTATGGGGCGGAAACAGACTAACGACTGACATTAACTGTAAACGCAATTACGAATTACGAATTACGCATTACGAATTTTAAAAAGGGGTGTTTAAGATGTTTGTTGATATTGCGAAAATTTCAATAAAAGCGGGGGACGGCGGCGACGGTGCTGTGGCATTCCACAGGGAAAAATACGTTGCGTCGGGAGGTCCTGACGGTGGTGACGGCGGAAAAGGCGGAGATATTGTCTTTGTCGCTGACGATAACCTTTCAACGCTTGCGGATTTCAGATATAAAAGAAAATATGCGGCACAAAAGGGCGAAAACGGCAAGGGCGGTCGCTGTTACGGAAAAAAAGCTCCCGACCTTGTTATCAGAGTGCCGAGAGGTACGGTTATACGTGAGATTTCAAGCGGCAGAATACTTGCGGATATTTCCGACGATAAGCCTGTTGTTGTCGCAAAAGGCGGCAAGGGCGGCTGGGGAAATATCCACTTTGCAACACCTACACGTCAGACTCCACGTTTTGCAAAACCGGGACTTCCGGGTGAATCATACGATGTACAGCTTGAATTAAAACTTCTTGCTGATGTCGGTCTTATCGGTTATCCAAACGTTGGAAAATCCACGCTTATTTCTGTTGTGAGTGAGGCAAAACCTGTTATCGCAAACTATCACTTTACAACGATAACTCCCGTATTGGGCGTTGTGAGAATGGGCGAGGAGTCGTCGTTTGTAATGGCGGATATTCCCGGACTTATCGAAGGTGCGGGCGAGGGAGTAGGACTCGGACATCAGTTTTTGCGTCACGTTGAACGCTGTCGCCTGTTGGTGCATATTGTTGACGTTTCGGGCAGTGAGGGACGAGATCCGAAACAGGATTTCAGAACCATAAACGAGGAACTTAAAAAATTCAATCCCGAACTTGCAAAACGTCCTATGATTGTTGCCGGAAACAAATGCGACCTTACAGACGATGAAACAGTTGAGGATTTCAGAAAATTCATTGAAGAACAGGGATATGAATTTTTTCCGATTATGGCGGCTATTGCGTATGAAGTTGAACCGCTGCTGAAATGTATTCAGGAAAAACTCTCAAAATTGCCGCCTATTGTACGTTATGAGGCTGAACCTGTACCCGTACTTTCAGAAAATGAAATAGGCAAACAGGAAGTTAAAATCACAAACAATGACGGTGTGTTCTTTGTTGAGGGAGAATGGCTGTACAGATTTTTACGCACAATCAATTTTGATGATTCGGAGTCATTACAGTATTTTCAGCGTGTACTCATCAGTTCGGGAGTAATTGACGCATTGCGTAAAGCCGGAATACACGAGGGCGACACCGTAAGTATGTATGATGTCGAGTTTGATTTTGTCGAATAACGGAGGTTGAAAATTTGGCACGTTTATCATTGTCAGAGTGTAATCCAAAAGAATTGAGTCCATTAACGCTTGCATTTGTCGGCGACGGAGTATATGACTTGCTTGTCCGTGAAGAACTTGTATGCAGTGCAAACCGTCCTGTCGGTCAGCTTAACAGGCTTAAAGTTGAAATTGTACGCTGTCAGGCACAGGCAAAGATGTATAATACTATTGAACCGTTTCTGACTGAGGAAGAAAAAGATGTCTTTAAGCGTGGACGAAATGCACACACCGCACACACTCCTAAAAATGCCTCGTCGGCTGAATATCATCTTGCAACAGGACTTGAAACACTTTTCGGTTATCTTTATCTTTCGGACAGAACAGACAGAATAAGAGAACTTTTTAAAATATACGGCGAAAACGGCGGATTTTTTACTGACAAAGAAACAAAATAATAACACAAACTAAAATTTTCGTGTTATGTTTTGGGAGGAAATTTTAAATTTATATGCAGAAAAACAACACACTCAGAAATTTTATAAAATATGTCAGTATGAATATTCTTGGAATGATAGGCTTTTCGGTCTATGTTCTTGCCGATACATTTTTTATAGCCGATAAACTCGGTTCTCTCGGACTTGCGGCACTCAATATTGCAATTCCGGCTTTCAGCATTATGCAGGCACTCGGACTTATGCTCGGAATAGGCGGTGCAACAAAATATTCCGTTTACAGAGAACAAAAAAATATCACAGCCGCACGGAAAATGTTTTCGGACACGCTTTTTGTCGGACTGGCTGTTTCAACTGTGCTTATGATTTCGGGAATATTCTTTTCAAATGGAATTGCGGCAGTTCTCGGTGCTGACGGGGAAATTATCGGCGATACGTCAATATATATAAAAACGTTTCTCAGTTTTGCACCTGTATTTATCACAAATAATATATTTCTTGCCTTTGTGAGAAATGACGGTTCGCCGTCAATTTCAATGATTGCAATGCTTACAAGCAGTTTTTCAAATGTTGTGCTTGATTATGTATTTATTTTTCCGTTTAATCTCGGAATGTTCGGTGCGGCTTTTGCAACTTGTGTTTCAGCTCTTGCAAGTTTTGCGGTTTTGCTGATTTATACCGTCACAAAATCAGAAACACTGAAAATAAAGCTGACAATCCCGAAAATATCAGCAATACAAAATATAATAAAACTCGGTTTGTCGTCCTTTATAACTGAAATTTCGTCAGCGGTTGTCATTATTGCGTTTAACCTTGTAATAGCTGAAATTTCGGGCAACACAGGAATTGCGGCTTACGGAATTATCGTGAATACTGCACTTGTTGTAATTTCAATTTTTACAGGAATAGCACAGGGAATACAGCCGCTTATAAGCACTGCTTATGCACATTCCGAAAAAGCTGTAATGAAACGCACATTTATTTATGCGTTGATACTGGAAATAATTATTTCACTGTCGGTTTATGCTTTTGTGTTCGTTTTTTCGGACGGAATAATCTCAATATTCAACAGTGAAAATAATACCGAACTTATTCCTATTGCAAAAACAGGCTTTGAAATTTATTTTGCCGGATTTTTCTTTGCCGGTTTCAATATTATTTCAGCGGCTTATCTCAGTGCAAAAGAAATGGCGGTCAATGCTTTTCTTATTTCAATTATGCGTGGACTTGTGCTGATATTGCCGTCAGTAATAATAATGGCTTTGATTTTCGGAATGAACGGAGTATGGCTTTCATTTGTTGTTGCCGAAATGCTTACATCAGTAATAGCAATAATATGTATGACCGTCCGAAAAAATAAATGACGGAAATTTTTTTAAAAAATTCATTATTATTCATAATTTGTTTACCGAAAATGCTACAATATGTATTATAATATTTATGTGCATTTTTGAACAAAAGTATTTTTTCTTGTCTGGGGTGAAACAAATTATGTCTGTCGGACTCATACTTGAAGGTGGAGGAAACAGAGGTACATATACAGCCGGAGTGCTTGATGTACTTATGGATAACAATATATTTTTTCCTGTAACCTATGCAATATCTGCCGGTGCGTGTAATGCACTCTCTTATATTTCAAAACAGCGTGGACGAAATTATGAGATTATAACAAAATATACGGCTGACAAGCGTTATCTCAGCTTTAAGCTGATGAGAAAAACAGGTTCAATATACGGTTTTGACTTTATTTTCGGGGAACTGTCAAAAACTCTTATACCGTTTGATTATGATGAATTTTTCAAAAGCGGTATGCAGATTTGCGTTGGGACAACCGATTGTGAAACAGGCGAAACAGTCTTTTTTGATAAATCACAAATGAAAGACAGCTTTACTTCCGTTATTGCGTCGTCATCAATGCCGATAGTATCGAATATAGTTGAATATCAGGGGCATAAACTTCTTGACGGCGGAATAACATCACCTATACCGCTTGAAAAGGCTATGTCTGACGGCATACAAAAAAATGTTGTCATTCTTACACGTGATAAATCATATATTAAAAAACAAAAACCCGATTTTCCTGTTGGTATGCTGAAAAAGAAATACAAGGAATATCCGGCACTCATTGAGGCGATGAAAAACCGTCCTGAAATTTATAACAATGAACGCAAATTATGCTATGAAATGCAGGATAAGGGCAACGCACTTGTAATTCAGCCGTCAAAGCCGATAACAATAGGAAAATATTGCAAAAACTCCGATAAACTCAAAGAATTATATAATATGGGTGTGAATGACGCAAAGGAAAATTTAGTAAATATAAGACGTTTTATAGCTCTTAACAGTTAAAATTATGCACTAATGGTTCTTGATAAGAATTATTAGTGCATAATTTTTTCTTTTTGGGATATTTTTTATCTTTAATGCTTGACAAGGATTGTAAAAAGGTGTATATTAAGGTCATAAAACTTACAATTCCTATCAATTAAGTATGTTTATAGTAATGGCAAGGTGCTGATATTTTTATGATTCTTGATTCAATAGGAAATACACCGCTTATCGAAATAAAAAGTATTTCTGACTCCGAAAGAAATGTCCGTGTATATGCAAAGGCGGAATTTCTGAATCTGAGCGGTTCGGTTAAGGACAGAGCCGCAAAAGCAATGGTGCTTGACGGAATAAAGTCGGGAAAACTTACAAAAGATAAAATCATTCTTGATGCCACAAGCGGAAATACAGGTATAGCCTATGCAATGCTCGGTTCAATACTGGGGTATAAGGTGCTTTTATGTATGCCGTCAAATGTAACATCTGAACGAAAAAAAATTATGAAAGCTTATGGTGCAGAAATAATTGAAACAAACGCTCTTGAAGGTATTGACGGTGCTTACAACGAGGCAAGACATCTTGCAGAGGAAAATCCCGATATGTATTTCTATCCTGACCAGTACAGCAACGAGGCAAACTGGAAAGCACATTACTACACAACAGCGGAAGAAATATGGAATCAGACAAAACACAGAATAACGCATTTTGTATGCGGAACGGGTACATCAGGAACTTTTACAGGCTGTACAAGAAAACTTAAAGAATTAAAACCCGATATTTGCAGTTTTATTATGTGTCCCGACTCGATTTTTCACGGTATTGAGGGAGTAAAGCATACATCAGCTATATCAAAAGGCAGTTTTTTTGATGAGTCATTAGCTGACGGAACAATCGAAATTTCTACCGAAACCGCATATAAAATGACTGAACAGCTTGCGAAAAAAGATGGACTGTTTGTCGGGATAAGTTCGGGTGCAAATGTTGCCGCTGCGGCGAAAATTGTCGGTTTTGCACCGTCTGACTCGGTAATTGTAACAGTATTGTGCGACAGCGGTTGCAGATATTTTTCAAGTCCTGTGTTTAAGAATTTGTGATAAAGGGGTGATGAAAAATGATATTTATGCCTTACAATATTTTTGTACAGATTAAATCAGAGGGAGAAAAAAGTTATCCGAATGAATGTTGCGGTATCATATACGGAAACATAAGTAAAGACGGAAAAAAATACATTGAAAAAATAGAACCTGTGTCAAATTCCTTTGATGAAAACAAAAGACAATATCGTTTTTTAATCACACCCGAAACAATGCTTAAAGCTGAACTTTATGCAAGAAAAAACAAAACGGATATACTGGGCTTTTATCATTCTCACCCGAATTGTATGGCTGTTCCGTCAGAATATGACAGACAACACGCACTGCCTGTTTATTCATACATAATAACATCAGTCGTGGGCAAAAGTGCTATGGATTTAACAAGCTGGGAACTTTTCAATAACAATAACGGAAGTACACATTTCTGTGAAGAAGTAATAAATATAGAATAGAGGAGAGAAATAATATGGCTGTAACAGTGTTTATTCCAACTACATTGAGAGCATTTACAAATCACCGCTCGGAGATTATTCTTGAAGGCAAAAATGTTTCGGAGGTAATACAGGCTCTTTCTGACGAATATCCTGATACAAAAAAGGCTTTGTTCGACAGTGAGGGAAATCTCAGGGATTTTGTAAATGTGTTTGTAGGTTCTGAAAATATAAAAAATCTTGACGGTTTTGATACGGAACTCAAAGACGGTGATGAAGTCACGCTTATTCCGGCTATTGCCGGAGGAACGGTTGAGGACAGCGTTCTCGGAGATAACAAGGGCGAAAAACTTACAAATGCCGAAATAACAAGATACAGCCGTCACCTGTTATTACAGGAAGTCGGTGTAAAGGGACAGAAAAAATTAAAAGCCGCAAAGGTGCTTATAGTAGGCTTGGGAGGACTTGGAGCACCGCTTGCAATGTATCTTGCGGCGGCAGGTGTAGGAACTATCGGTCTTATTGATTTTGATGAGGTTGAGGAGTCAAATCTTCAAAGACAGGTTATACACAGAACACGTGATGTCGGCAGACCGAAAGTAGCCTCAGCAAAGGACGCAATAAAAAACATAAATCCGCTTGTAAAGGTAGAAACATATAATCTTTTGCTTAATGCTGAAAATGCCGTTGATATTATAAGCGAGTATGACGTTGTTGCAGACGCAACAGACAATTATCAGGCAAGGTATCTTGTGAATGATGCGTGTGTACTTCTCGGAAAGCCTGATGTTTTCGGTGCAATGTATCAGTTCGAGGGACAGACAACTGTTTATTACGCAAAAGAAGGTCCGTGTTACAGGTGTGTTTATCCATCTCCGCCGCCGGCTGGTCTTGTGCCGTCCTGTGCAATGGGCGGAGTTGTCGGTGTTTTGCCCGGAATTATCGGAACAATTCAGGCTAATGAAGTAATCAAGCTGATAGTGGGCGGTGCTGAACCGCTTATAAGCAGACTGCTTACGCTTGATGCGTGGAAAATGAAATTCCGTGAACTTCATATAACAAAAAATCCGAACTGTCCGATATGTAGCAAAAATCCCACAATAACCGAACTTGTCGATTTTGACTACGAGGATTTTTGCGGAATTAAAAAGCAACAGGAAGAGGAAGAACCTGTTGAGGCTATTGAGGCAAAAACTCTTAAACAACGTCTTGACAACGGCGAAAAAATTACAATTATTGATGTACGTGAACCGCACGAAAGAGCCATAGTTAAATTCCCCGACGCAAAGGTTATACCGATAGGTCAGCTTGCACGAAGACAAAACGAACTTGACCCTGATGTCGATACGGTATTTATATGCAAGGAGGGCAAAAGAAGTATTCTTGCTGTCAATACACTCCGTGAAGCCGGATATAAAGGAAAAATGTATAACCTCAAAGACGGTATTAATGCCTGGGCAAGAGATGTTGACCCGTCTTTCCCACAATATTAATATAAATAATTTTTAAAATGGAGGAATCCGTAATGTCCAAAGAAGAAAAAATCAACGCATTAGGAAAACAGGCTGCCTATAATCTTGCAGATGTGACCAAAACAAAACCGCAGTTTGCGTCAATCACACCAAAGTGGGTTACAAAGTTTCTTGAATTTAAGGGACTTGAAGCAGGTATTTACAGAGTAAACAAGGTAAAAGAGGGCGAAACACCCCTTGATGTTCTTTGCAGTGCAACAAAGAAGTCGGATATTATCCCACAGGGCTATGTTGAGTATGAGGAAAACCCGAGAGAATACAGACTTAACTCAATTTCTACAATCATAAACGTAGATACAGCAATAGAAGATGTTTACAGCTCACCTTATGACCAGGTTAAAGAGCAGTTAAGCCTTGCTATTGAAAGTCTTCGTGAAAGACAGGAAAGTCAGCTTATCAACAATGATGATTACGGACTCCTTAAAAATGTCGCTGATTCACAGAGAATACAGACAAGAAACGGTGCTCCGACACCTGACGACCTTGACGAGCTTATCACAAAGGTGTGGAAAGAGCCGTCATTCTTCCTTGCACACCCGAGAGCAATAGCCGCTTTTGAGAGAGAATGTACAAAGAGAGGTGTTCCGCCCGTTACCGCAAATATTCTTGGCGGTACATTTATATTATGGAGAGGTATTCCTATTATTCCGACAGACAAACTCCTTGTTGACGGTCTTAAAAATCCTAAGAGCCAGAGCGGTAAGACAAACATTCTTCTTGTTCGTACAGGCGAGGCAAAAAGAGGTGTAATAGGTCTTTATCAGGCTGGAATGAAGAACGAGCAGTCAAGGGGTCTTTCAGTAAGATTCAGAGGAATTGACGACAAAGGTGTCGCATCATATCTTCTTTCGCTTTACTGTTCAGCCGCTATACTTGCAGACGACGCAATAGCTGTTCTTGAAGACGTTGAAGTAGGTGAATATTATGACTACTAATGAGGGTTTTGCAGGACTTCCCTCCGCTGAGGAACTTGAAGCCCTTGCAAACGCTTATTTCCCCGAATACAATCAACAGGAGTGCGAGGACGGTATTCAGAATCTTGTCACAAATGGTGATACTGCCGTAATCGACAGGGCAATACAAAAATCTGAAAATCAGTTCAACAGATATAATCTCAGTGAATCAGATTATACAAGAATTATAGGCGATATTTCGGATTTTAACACTGTATCTGAAAGCACTTCAAAGTCATATTCCCCTGTTGTTGTGTCACAGGCTGAGGCGGAAAATCCTGAAAAATTTTCTTACGGTAAACGCAAAGAAATAAATCAGAACAACAGCGGCATAATAATCGGTTCAAAATCCCTTGAACAGATACGCAACGATTTTCCGATACTGTCCGAAAAAATCAACGGACATAATCTTGTATGGCTTGACAACGGTGCAACAACTCAAAGACCACAGGCAGTCATAGACCGTCTGACATACTACTACACACACGAAAATTCTAATGTTCACAGAGGTGCACACGAACTTGCGGCACGTTCAACAGACGCTTATGAAAACGCACGTCAGATTGTTGCGGATTTTATCGGTGCGTCATCAAAGGACAATATTGTTTTCGTAAGGGGTACTACTGAGGGAATTAACCTTGTCGCTCAGGCTTATGTAAAGCAGTATTTACAGCCTGGTGACGAAATAATACTGACACTGCTTGAACATCACGCAAACATTGTTCCGTGGCAGATTATAGCACAGGAAACAGGTGCAGTTATAAAGGTTGCCCCTGTTGATGAAAGCGGTCAGATTATTCTTTCGGAATACGAAAAACTTTTCTCAAAGCGTACTAAATTCGTTTCCGCAACGCACGTTTCGAATGCACTCGGTACAATTACACCGATTCACGAACTTGTTGCAATAGCTCACAGTCACGGTGTAAGAATACTCATAGACGCTGCCCAGTCAGTAGCACATATTCCGATAAATGTGTCCGAACTTGACGCAGATTTCCTTGTATTTTCGGGACATAAGATTTTTGCCCCGACAGGAATAGGTGCTGTTTACGGCAAAAAGGAAGTCCTGGAAGACGCAAAAGTTTATCAGGGCGGCGGAAATATGATTAAAGATGTTACATTTGAGAGAACAATATACAATCCCGCCCCGAACAAATTTGAGGCAGGAACAGGCAGTATTGCTGACGCAGTCGGTCTTGGTGCGGCTCTGGAATATCTCAATTCTATCGGTATGGACGCTGTAAACCGTTATGAACACGAACTTCTGCAATATGCGATCAAAGAAATGAGCAAGATAAAGGGACTTCATCTTATCGGCACAGCATCACAGAAAGCAAGCGTACTTTCATTTGTGCTTGATGGTGTGCCTATCGAACAGGTAGGTCAGCACCTTAACACACTCGGTATTGCCGTAAGAACAGGACATCATTGTGCACAGCCCATACTCAGACATTTCAGTCTGGAAGGTACGGTAAGACCTACTCTTGCTTTGTATAATTCGCCTGACGACATTGACGCACTTGTAAAAGGCATAAGGTCATTAGTATAAAACGTCACAATGGGGTGATACAGTTTTATTCTTAATGCTTTCTGCATATCGGAGGAAAAAATAATGAACGATAAACTTGAAAACAAAATTGCCGGTATAGTCGGAAATATCCTTGACGATTACAGCAAGGGCAGAGATATAGACAAAATAAATTCTTTTGACCAGCCTGACAAAAACGTAATTATCGGAATATTGAACAAACTGCAAATAATAATATTCCCCGGATATTTCAAGAACAAGCAATACAAAACATATACCGTTGCAAATAACCTTTCTATGCTTGTTGAAGATGTTCTGTTCAATCTCACTAAACAAATTGCCCTTGTTCTGAAATATGACAGCGGATTTCAAAATTTAAGCAGTGAGGAAATACGTGACAGGGCAAGCGATATTTCAATAAAATTTCTTTCTACAATTCCTACCATAAGGGAATATATCAGTACAGATGTTCAGGCGGCTTTTGACGGTGATCCGGCGGCTTACAGTAAAGATGAAATTATTTTTTCCTATCCCGGTTTGTATGCAATTCTTATAAACCGTATTGCACACGAATTGTATAAACTTTCCGTTCCGCTTATTCCGAGAATTATGACGGAATATGCCCACAGCGTAACGGGAATTGACATTCACCCCGGTGCAACTATCGGAAAATATTTCTTTATAGACCACGGAACAGGTATTGTTATAGGTGAAACAACCGTAATAGGCGACAATGTAAAAATCTATCAGGGCGTCACACTCGGTGCATTGTCAACAAGAGGTGGTCAGAAACTGAAAAACAAAAAGCGTCACCCGACAATACTCGATAATGTAACAGTTTATTCGGGAGCGTCAATACTCGGCGGAGAAACCGTTGTCGGAAAAAATGTTGTTGTCGGCGGTAACGCATTCATCACAAGGTCAATACCTGAGGGTACAAGGGTAAGCATAAAAAATCAGGAATTAAGCTATAACTATGATGAAAAGAATCCTGTACAAAAGGCTGAATTTGAACAGGACGAAAGCTGGTACTATATCATATAACCCAAATTTTTTATAAATAATAATCTTGAATTAACAAACAGGTGCAGTTATTTAATGGCTGTACCTGTTTTATTTTATATTTTTTTGAAATGATTTTGACATTAACGCATATTTAATGTATAATGGGTTTAATAAAAAGAAAAGAGGTAGTGATTTTATGGATAAACTTTTGGAACTTCTCAGCGAAAATGCAGAATTTACTCCGTCACAGTTGGCGGCAATGCTCGGTAAAACAGAAAAAGAGGTTGCCGAACAGATAAGGGACTATAAGGAAAAGGGTATCATAAAAGGATATAAAGCACTTATCAACTGGGAAAAAGTAGCTGATTCAGGTGTTACGGCACTTATTGAACTTAAAGTAACACCAAAGGCTGAAACAGGCTTTGATGACATAGCAAAGATTGTTATGTCATACGATAATGTAGAGAGCGTTTATCTGGCGGCATCATCACGGTATGACCTTTTTGCGATAGTAAAGGGAAAGTCTATACAGGACATTGGAGAATTTGTTTCAAAAAGACTTTCAACACTTGACGCAGTTATAGGAACAGCGACCAATTTTCTTCTCACAAAATACAAGGAAAGCGGCGTAATTTTCTATGACGAGGACGACAATGATGAACAAAGGAGCCTGATACTGTGATAGATTACGAAAAGTTTTTGAATGATAAGGTTCAGAAAGTAAAGCCGTCGGGAATAAGAAAATTTTTCGATATTGCAAACGAAATGGATCACGTTATTTCGCTGAGTATCGGAGAACCCGACTTTACAACTCCGTGGCACGTTCGTCAGGAGGGCATAGAATCCCTCAGACGTGGACGCACGTGGTACACACCAAACAGAGGATTTATTGAACTCCGCAATCAGATTTCAAATTATTTTGCAAGACGTTTTGATGTTGAATATTCACCCGAAAAGGAAATTCTTGTTACTGTCGGCGGTTCAGAGGCTATTGACCTTTGTATCCGTGCATTGATACAGAAAGGCGACGAGGTGCTTATTCCACAGCCGTCATTTGTGTGTTATGAGCCTATGACGCTTATGGCTGACGGTACACCTGTAATTATCCGCACAAAAGCTGAAAACGGTTTCAGACTTACCGCAGAGGAAATTGAAAGCTGTGTAACACCTAAAACCAAACTTCTTATACTGCCGTTCCCGAATAACCCGACAGGTGCAGTAATGAGAAGACAGCACCTTGAAGAAATTGCAAAAGTAGTTGAAAAGCACAATCTCCTTGTGCTGTCTGATGAAATATACGGCGAACTTACATACGGTAATGAACGTCACGTTTCATTTGCGTCAATCAAGGGAATGAAAGAACGTACAATAGTTGTCAGCGGCTTTTCAAAATCTTATGCAATGACAGGCTGGCGGCTTGGTTATACGCTTGGACCAGCACCGATTATCTCACAGATGACGAAACTTCACCAGTACGCAATAATGAGTGCCCCGACAACCGCACAGTATGCGGCAATAGAGGCACTTAAACACGGCGACAGCGATATTGAACGTATGCGTTCCGAATACGATATAAGACGACGACTTGTTGTTGATGAATTTTGCCGTATGGGACTTACGTGCTTTGAGCCTGAGGGAGCGTTTTATGTTTTCCCGAGCATTAAGGCATCAGGTATGACGTCAGAACAATTCTGTGAACAGCTTATCTATTCACAGCGTGTTGCAATAGTTCCGGGTACGGCATTCGGAGAATGTGGAGAGGGTTTCGCAAGAGTATCATATTCATATTCACTCAAACATATCAAAGAGGCACTCGAAAGAATAGAACGTTTTGTCAACGAACAAAAATGAGTGTCGGAAAGGTTGTAGTATATGCGTTTAACTGTCTTGGCACCAGCAAAATTAAATCTTTTTCTTGATATTACAGGCAAAAGAAATGACGGCTATCACATTGTCAATATGATAATGCAGTCAGTTTCGCTTTTCGACGAGGTAACTGTAACAACTGAGGACGGAGAGGACATAACTGTGTCCTGTACCGATAAAAACATTCCCTGTGACAGCACAAACACAGCATATATTGCCGCACAGAAATTCTTTGAATATGCTGAAATTGCCCCGACAGGCTTGTCAATAAAAATCAAGAAAAGAATACCGTCACAGGCTGGAATGGCGGGCGGAAGTACAGACGCAGCCGCAGTTCTTATGGCAATGAACGAAATATTTGTCACTGAATATACACATTCCGAACTGGCAGAAATAGCCGCTGAGGTAGGTGCAGATGTGCCGTTCTGTCTTTTCGGCGGAACAATGACCGCAACAGGAATAGGCACAATTCTGAGTCCTTTGCCCGATATACCCGACTGTTTTATCGTAATTGTAAAGCCTGAAATAAACATTTCAACAAAAGCCGCCTACCAAAAATCCGATGAAGTCGGCTATGACGAATGTAAAAACAGTGACGCAATAGCCGATTGTATCTGTACAGGCAGTTTAGAGGGCATAGGCAAGAACCTGTACAACAAATTTGAGGAAGTTGTGGATATTACCGAAATCAAAAGCATTAAAAACTGTATGAAACAGTTTGGTGCATTGGGAGCGTGTCTTACAGGCAGTGGCTCGGCAGTTTTCGGAATATTCACCGAAAAATCCGACGCTGACGACTGTATCTGTCAGCTTGAAACAGTCTATAACGACATTTACCTTGTTCACCCGACATCAGAGGGCTGTCATTTTTCAACACCCCCAAGCCTTTTAGGCTCACTTTTCGGCGACCAAGAATGATTTTCAGAGTGGAGTGTGGAGAGTGGAGTGTGGAGAGTGGAGTGTGGAGAGTGGAGTGTGGAGAGTGGAGTGTGGAGTTGTGCGGACGGTGAGTTTATTTGATTGACAGGGCATTTATTATATATTCAAAAACTTCTACGATTTTGAATTTTACCTGATAGTTTACACTGTTTTCTACAATGTCCTGTTCGTTTTCGTTGAGAACGGAATTGAGTTCGTTTCCCTCAGCCGACGGAACACACACCGCCGGATACAGAACACACCACCAGTTTTTGCCGTTGCCGTCACCTATGACAATTCTCAGTGCCTCATACTGACCGGCAGGCAAAGTAAATTCATTATACACTCTTGTGTTGAATGACATATTTGTGACATAAGCGTCAACGGAATAATTATAACCGTATTCATATACAAGTGATTGTGCCTTGTTTTTTATCAAATCAATATTATCACGGGCAGTCTGAACGGACTGCTCTTTATTTTTGCAGTTTTTGAAAAGTTCCTCAGTATATTCAAGAATACCGTCACGCACATAAAGTTTAAGTTTCTGGTCGTCTTCACTGTCGGAATTTGCGATAATATGCAGTCTGAAAACCTCGTTCTGAATATCATCACAAGCACCGCAAAAACCTGTTACTGACAAAAGCATTGAAATAACAACCGCACAACATACAGCCTTAAACATTAACTTCATATTTTATGTTCCTTTCCGTATTTTATACACATAATATTGACGGTTTTTCGGGGCTTAATTCAGCAAAAACATATTTTTATACATATAATTGCATACAAAAAACAGCGTACACCGTTATGATGCACGCTGTTAAATGTTAAAGAATTTACTTTTTCAGCATAGCACCTTTGATATTTTAATTTTACAATCACGGGATATATGAATCCATTTTTTCATCCCAGTTTTTTTGGGTTTCATCGTCCCATTTTTCATCTTCGGAAGGTTCATAGTTTTCTAAATCATTAAATAACTGTTCAAACAATTCTTTAAATTCTTCACTTTCATCAATCATATAATCACCTTCAAATCAATATTATTTTCCTGAACAAACGCTTTAAAGTAATTTTATTGTTTTTATCTCAGATTTATAAAGTTCTATACCTGATTTTGACTTTTTATCTGGTTTGATACCAATACTTTCCTCATTTCTTTCAATGTAATCATCAGCGTCGATATTATCGTCAGCACTACAATAAGCAGTTACATAGTATCCCTTATACGTTTTTCCATTACAACATTCAATATCAACTTTTTTCCATAAGTAATCAAGTAAATTCATAATAATCATTCCTTTGATATTGGCACATAATATAAAACTTTACTTGCTTTCAGAATTTGTATTTAAATAAATTATATCACTGTTTTATGGCTTTT
>JAQXZA010000035.1 GCA_029226955.1 Clostridia bacterium
AACCCTCTGTGTATTCTTCTTACTTTGTTAAATTCTCTGTTTACAGGCATTTCATCATCAATGAAACTTGTACCGCTCGTATAGCTTTCTTCGGTCAATATGACTGCTATACCTTTTTCTTTTGCTTTGTATTGTATCATCTGAATAAGCCTTGCAAAAGGAATTTGAACAAAGTGCTGATTTAATTTCTTTGAAAGCAAGGAAGATTGTTTCCATTCTTTGTTTTGCCCTATTACAATAATACTGATTTGGTTATCAGTGCAGTATTTAATAATTTTTCTGCTTGCTTTATGTAAATAATCATCTACCTTTAAGAGATTACCACTTTATATAATCATTATATCATAATTTTTATAAAGCGTAAATGCCTATTTTAATATTTTTAATATTATTGCTTACTATATTACATTTTGATAGCGGCAACATTACAAAATATAGATATTTATTATAAATTTAACGCTTTTTTTTCTTGCATTTGTGCATACATTCATTACAGTTTCCGCAACAACCCGAACCGCCGCCGCAACAACCGCCGCCCTTATGCTTTACAAGATACCTCACAGCAAGAAACACACAAATTGCAAGAATAATACATACAATTATTGTCGCAAAATTTTCAGTCAGCCACTGCACTTATCGTCCTCCTTTTTATTCTGTAAAAGAAAATTTCTCAGCATCAAACAAGCCACAGTCTGTTATTCTTATTTTCGGAATAACAGGCAAAGCCATAAACGACAGCGTAATAAACGGGTCAATATTCCTGTTTACGCCCATTTCATAAGCTGTATTGATAATTCTGTCAAGCAAAGGAATAAACTCATCTGCACTTTTCATACTCATAAGACCGCCAAGTTCAAGCGGCAATGTATCGACAACTTTTCCGTCCTTTACTATTGTATAGCCGCCGTTCACTCTTTTCAGTTCGTCAACAGCAATTTTCATATCATTGTCATTGTCGCCTATGATTATGATGTTGTGTGAATCGTGTGCCACTGTTGTTGCAACCGCACCGTGTTTCAGTCCATAACCTGTTATATATGCTGTTGCGGAATTTCCTGTTGCGTGGTGACGTTCAACAACGGCAATTTTTCGCACAGTACCGTCTTTAAGTCCGTTTCTGACTTCTTCATCAGTCATTATTATATTTTCGGTAATAATCTGATTATCAACTATGCCAATAACATTGTATATATCTTTTTTCGGAATATCAAAAGAATTATCTTTCAGCGGTGCAGGGTTTACGGATTTAAGCATACTCTCATCATATACGGCATTAAAGTCCGTACTTATTTCCGAAACAGGCACACCATCTTTATAAACATCAAGCACACTGAATTTTTCAATATCATCAAGCACAACAAGGTCAGCCTTATACCCACAGGCAACAGCACCGATATTTTTCAGTCCGTAAATTCTTGCGGCATTTATCGTTGCCATCTGAATTGCCTTTATCGGTGACAAACCGAGTTCAACGGATTTTTTTACATTAAATCTTATAGTACCCTCTTTTCGTATATCCGCAAGGTGCTTATCGTCCGTACAAAACGCCATATTTGAAGTATCAATATTATTTTTGACTACTCCCGAAATAATAGCTTTCAGATTTTTGCTTGCCGAACCCTCACGCACAAGCACAGCCATAGCACATCTGAGTTTTTCGGCGGCTTCTTCGTAGGTTACGCTTTCGTGGTCGGTTTTTACTCCCGAACATACATAGGCATTGAGTTCTTTTCCCGAAACCATAGGAGAATGTCCGTCAATAACCATATCCGAAAATGCGTTCAGCTTGTCAATGACACTGCTGTCACAATTCAGCACACCGGGAACATTCATCATTTCACCCAGTCCGAGAGTACACTCGTCATTTTTGAACTTAACAAGGTCATCAGCGTTAAGCACTCCGCCCGAATGTTCAAATGGTGTTGCCGGTACACACGACGGCAACATAACATAATAATTTGTCGGGCATTTTTTTGCGACATCAAGAATATTTGCGAGTGCCACACAGCCGCCTACATTTACTATTTCGTGAGGGTCTGTAATTATTGTTGTCGTACCCCATTTTAATTCTTCAACAGAATAAACAGGCGGTGTAATCATAGAGGACTCAACGTGAACGTGTGCATTTACAAAACCCGGAACAACATATTTTCCGCTAATGTTTTTTTCATTTTTGCCGTTGTACTCACCGATTCCGACAATTATTCCGTCAGTAACTGCAATATCGCCGCTTATTATTTCGCCTGTAAAGACATTTACAATCTTTGCATTTTTCAGGACTAAATCGGGCAGTTCTTTTTCCTGTGCCGCATTTATAAGTCTGTTTATATTCATAATACTGCACCTCTCAGTTTTGATTTATCCGTAAAAATCACTTATAATTATACTATACAATTTTTTATGGGTCAACAATATAAAAAATCCATTTTTGTATTCAGGCTAACTCCGCTCTTCACTCTTCACTCTCCACTCTTCACTCTCCACTCTTCACTCTTCACTCTCCACTCTGTTTTTTCTTTTTTCGTGAAAATCGGACAAAAGTTGTTATTTTTGCACATAAGTACGCTTGACACCTTGTATATGCTGATGTTATAATTGTTCTTAATCTGAAAGGAGGAATTGTATGGTCAGTGGTGCTGAAATTATGGTTAAATGCCTCGAAAATGAGGGGGTTTCAGTCGTCTTTGGTTATCCGGGTGCTGCAATATGCCCGTTTTTCGATAAACTTTATGACTCAAAGATAAAGGCTGTTCTCGTGCGTCAGGAACAAAATGCCGCACACGCCGCAAGCGGTTACGCAAGAGCAAAAACAACTGTCGGTGTATGCGTCGCAACATCAGGCCCAGGTGCTACAAATCTCATCACAGGTATTGCCACTGCTTATATGGATTCAATCCCGATGATTGCAATTACAGGACAGGTACGCAGTGATGTTCTCGGTCGTGATGTTTTTCAGGAGGCTGACATAACAGGTGCTTGTGAATCTTTTGTAAAGCACAGCTATCTTGTAAAGGAAACGTCCGAACTGCCAAGAGTATTCAAAGAGGCTTTCCATATTGCCTCAACAGGCAGACCCGGGCCTGTACTTATTGATGTTCCGATTGACATTCAGGAAAACGAAATCGAAGAATTTATATATCCCGAAAAAGCCGAAATTATCGGCTACAAACCGAGTGTTTCGGGTCACCCTATGCAGATAAAACGTGCGTTGGAACTTTTGCAGAAGTCAAAACGTCCGATTATATGTGCCGGTGGCGGTGTGCTTACATCAGGTGCAAAACTGAAATTTCAGGAATTTGTCAGAAAAACAGGTATTCCCGTTGTTTCAACAATGATGGGTATAGGAGTTATGCCGTCAGAAGACCCACTTTATATTGGTATGCTCGGTTCACACGGTGTAAAGGCGGCAAACAGAGCTGTTCACGAAACGGATTTGCTTATACTTTGCGGTGCAAGAGTCGGTGACAGAGCCGTTGCCGCACCCGAAAAGGTTGCCGAACACGCTGATGTAATTCATATAGATATTGACCCGGCTGAAATAGGCAAGAATATGAAAACGACAATTCCTATCGTTGGCGATATGAAAAATGTAATTAACGCTATGATAAAAGGTGTTGACTACACTGCCCCTGACGAATGGAAAGAACTCATTTCACAGTGGAAACAGGAATTTGCAAAACCGCCTGTAAAATTTGACGGCTTTGTTGAACCGAAAAGTTTTCTTGAAAAGCTTTCATCTGTGTTACGCTCAAAGGCAATACTTATTGCTGATGTCGGACAAAATCAGATATGGTGTGCAAACAACTACAAAATGTCAGACGGAAGATTTCTCACCTCAGGCGGTATGGGTACAATGGGTTATTCCGTTCCCGCCGCAATAGGTGCAAAACTTGCACGACCGTCAAGAGATGTTGTTGCTGTATGCGGCGACGGTTCTTTTCAGATGTCGCTGAACGAACTTGCAACAATAGCACAAAATCATCTTAACATAAAAATTATAGTAATGAGAAACACCGTTCTCGGTATGGTTCACGAATTACAGGACTTTCACTACAACAGCCGCTATGCAATAACGGATTTGGACGCTGTTCCCGATTTTACGAAAATTGCCGACGCTTACGGAATAGATTCCGCTTATGCCTCATCAAACGAGGAAGCGGAAAAATATGCCGCAAAAATGCTGAAAAGTGACAAGCCGTTTGTACTCGTTTGTAACGTAAGCCCGAAAACACCGTCTAAATAAGGAGAATACCGAATATGAAATATACACTTTCAGTTCTTGTAGAAAATCATCCCGGTGTTCTTTCAAAGGTTTCGGGATTGTTTTCAAGACGAGGATTCAACATTGACAGCCTTGCCGTCGGAATTACTGAGGACAGCAACATTTCAAGAATGACAATAGTTGCCGACGGTGATGAATATATTATTGAACAGCTTGAAAAACAGCTTAACAAGGTCATACCTGTAATAAAGGTACGAACTTATGCACAGGGCGAATTTATAAGCCGTGAACTTTCGCTTATAAAGGTAAACTGCCCCGCAAAACAAAGGCTTGACATAATGAAAATTGCCGAGCTTATGGACGCAAAAATCGTTGATGTTTCTCTCAATACAATGACACTGCAATTTGCCGACACTATTGAGAGATTTGAAACACTTACGGATTTATTAAAGCCGTATGGTATCCGTGAAATCGTCAGAACAGGCACAGTCGCAATCGAAAAGGATTCCTGTGCCGCAAGAAAATCGACGGTTTAACGAATTTCATATACATTTTTATAATTTTATATTTTGGGGGTCTTTAAAATGCCAAAAATCTATTATCAGGCAGACTGCGACATCAATCAACTCAAAGGTAAAACTGTTGCCATTATCGGTTACGGCAGCCAGGGACACGCTCACGCTCTTAACCTTCGTGACAGCGGTGTAAACGTAATTATCGGTCTTTACAAGGGCAGCAAGCGTTGGGAACACGTTAAGGAACTCGGCTTTGAAGTTTATACAACAGCCGAGGCTACACAGAAAGCCGACATCATTATGATTCTTACTCCTGATGAAAAACAGGCTGACATATTCAAGAACGATATTGCTCCTAACCTCACAGAAGGCAAGGCTATTGCATTTGCTCACGGCTTTAACATTCACTTCAAACAAATCGTTCCTCCGTCAAACGTTGACGTATTTATGATTGCTCCTAAGGCTCCTGGTCATACAGTACGTTCAGAGTACGTTGAGGGCAAGGGTACTCCGGCTCTCGTATCAGTATATCAGGACGCAACAGGACACTGCCTTGACATTGCTCTTGCTTATGGTGCCGGTATCGGTGCAGCTCGTGCGGCTCTTATGGAAACAACATTCAAGATTGAAACAGAAACAGACCTCTTTGGTGAACAGGCTGTTCTTTGCGGCGGTGTTACAGCTCTTATGCAGGCTGGCTTTGAAACACTCGTTGAGGCTGGTTATCCGCCGGAGAATGCTTACTTTGAATGTATCCACGAAATGAAACTTATTGTTGACCTTATCTACACAGGCGGTTTCTCAATGATGAGATATTCAATTTCAGATACAGCAGAATTTGGCGACTACGAAACAGGCAAGCGTATCATTACTCCTGAAACAAAGGCTGAAATGAAGAAAGTTCTTGAAGAAATTCAGGACGGTACATTTGCTACAAAGTGGATTGCAGAAAACAAGAACGGCAGAGCTCACTTCAATGCTACACGTGAACTCAAAGCATCACATCAGCTTGAAAAAGTCGGTGCAGAACTCCGCAAGATGTATTCTTGGAATGCAACAGAAAACAAGTATGCTGACTGATTTCTGACATATATATTTTCTGACATAAAAACAGGGCGTGTTATTCGTACAAAACGGGTAACATGCCCTTTTCAGTGTGGAGTGTGGAGAGTGGAGTGTGGAGTTGTGCATACGATAGTTTTGATGTGAAAACATAAAGTATTTGATTATGACAGGATTTCCGAAATTATCGCATTTGAAACAATAAAGCCGTCGGTTGTAAGTCTTATGCTGTTGTCGTCCATAACAAGATAATTTGTATCGAGAAATTTCTTTGCATTATTGAAATATTTTTCGGGAATATCGTGTCCGAAACGTTTTTTATATTCGTCGTTGTTTATTCCCTTTGCAAGACGCAGCCGCAGCATTATATATTCTTCTTCATTTCCGCCGTCATCATTTTGGATAAATACATCATTCATAAAATCTTCTATTGATGACGGACAATAAAAGCGTTTTCCGTCAATAAACGAATGTGATGACGGGCCAAGTCCGAGATATTCCTCGTCATTCCAGTATTTGAGATTATGACGGCTTTCAAATCCCTCTTTTGCAAAGTTTGAAACTTCATACTGATTATAGCCGTATTCTTTCAGCTTTTCACAAGCAAAAAGATACATTTCAGCCTGAGCGTCATCATCAGGAAGATTAAGCAAATTACTGAACTGACAGTATGGTGTTCCCTCCTCAACTTTGAGGATATATGCCGATATATGCTGAACATTATGTTCGGCACAAAAATCTATTGAACGTTCAAGGCTGTCCTTTGTCTGTAATGGTGTTGCAATCATAAGGTCAAGTGAAATATTATCAAAACCTGCACTCTGTGCCTTTTTTATGGCAAGGTCGGACTGACTGACAGTATGAAGTCGTCCAAGCATTTGAAGTTCATCATCATTTGCCGACTGAACTCCGATTGAAACCCTGTTAAAGCCGCTTTTACGCAGTTTTTCAAAATCAAAGTCATCTTTTGACGGATTTATTTCCGCTGTTATTTCGGCATTTTCAAGTCCGAATGACAACCTTACAGAATCCGCAATCAATGCAAGACTGTCTGCACCTATATAACTTGGTGTGCCGCCGCCGAAATACAGAGTGTCGGCTTTTCGTTCAAGCGTTTTGCCCCACTTATAGATTTTTCCTGTAACTGATGAAGTATATCTGTCAATATTTGTTCTGCCGCTTTTTACCGAATAAAAATCACAATATGGGCATTTTCTTTCACAAAATGGGATATGAATATAAACCCCTATATTTTTCATATTCTCTCCTCCTCCTTTTTAATATTCCGAATATTTAATGTTCCGAATGTTTATTTTTGATTATATTTTCTGAGAATGTGTGCCGCTTCAAAACCGAGTGAAAGCATTGACGCCGCAAAAAGCACTATATCAGAAATCATAAATGTTCTGAATGACTCTTCAAGCTGTGTGTACAGCATTGAATCCGACATTGTAATAAAACTTACAAAACCGTCAACCCAACCGTTTTTTCCGGCACAGGATATTGCATTGTCTATCATATACGTCATTATAACAAAGCATATAAGTATAAATATCAATGTTCCTGTAATAACGGGTATTTTCGGTTTATTCAGAATACAGACCACAAGCACCGACATCAGTATTGCCGCCGCTACTATTATAACTATCGGATTTATCATAGTTTTATTTTACCCCGGTTTATCTTTTGAGTTTATTTATCAGCATTGCCGTTTTAAGCACTGCCGTCTGAGTCTTTGCGTCCGGAATTTCGTTATTAAGCACCATTTCAACAGCCTTTGTCAGCGGTATTTTTTCAACATTAAGAAACTCGCCCTCATCAAGTTTCTGCTGTTCATAATGGTCAATCTTACAAAAATATATATGTATTATTTCACCGCAATAGCCGGGACTCGGATAAAGTTTTCCGAGAGTTATGTATTCTCTGCCTATTGCACCTGTTTCTTCCAGAAGTTCACGCTTTCCGTTTTCAAGCGGATTCTGTCCTTTTTCGAGTTTTCCCGCCGGAAGTTCCAACAAAACCTCCTTGTACGGATAGCGGAACTGTCTTACAAAAAGAAGTTCGTCATTTTCGGTAAGTGCCGCAACACACACTCCGCCGGGGTGTCCTACAACCTCACGGCTTGATGTTTTTCCGTTTTCCAGTTCGACCTTATCAACGGTAACGTGAATAACACGACCGTCAAATATTTCCTTTGTTTCAAGCGTTTTTTCATACAACTTCATTCATTCTTCATCTCCCGGTTTTTATAGAATTATTATATATCATCGGCATTAAAAAGTAAATACAGAGTAATTATATTTCGCATTTATAATTAACAAACATTAAATTTGAACACAAAAATCGGTTGCCGCTTATATTGAATTATGGTATAATATCAAATAAAGTGCTTTTATAAGCGAAGTATAAATCAAAATGAGGGTGAAATAATGCGTGTTTTCTTTGTAATTCTTGTTTGTAAGCTGCTGCATTTTATAGGTAAGTTAATAGGAAAAGGCAGCAGTCTGCCCGGTAAATATGCCTTAAAACTTGACCGCAATATCCTGAAAAAAATAAAAATGCCTGAGTATATTATAGCGGTAACAGGCAGTAACGGAAAAACATCTACCGTTGAAATGATTGCACATATACTGCAATCGGGCGGCAAAACTGTTGCATACAACAAAGAGGGTTCAAATCAGATTGAGGGTGTCACAACATTCATTCTGTGCAACTCCACTATGAGAGGTAAGGTTAAAAGTGATATTCTTCTGATTGAAAGTGATGAACGCTTTGCACAATACACTTTCAAATATTTTCAGCCTACCCATTATGTCATTACAAACCTTTACCGTGACCAACTCACAAGAAACGGTCACCCCGAATGGGTATATGACTGCCTGAAAAACAGTATATATGATAATACACAGCTCATTCTCAATGCAGACGACCCTCTTGTTTCGTGCTTTGGCTACGGCAGAGAAAATGTAGTTTACTTTGGTGCTGACAAGCTGTCTGTTTCTCACGAAAAAAATAACAGTGCATATAATGACGGAATTTTTTGCCCGAACTGTAAACACCGTCTTTCGTATGAATACTATCATTATAACCATATCGGAAAATATAACTGTCCGTTCTGTGGCTTAAAGCGTAATGATACACAATTCACTGTTACTTCTGCTGACCTTGACAAAGGTGAAATTACCATAAACGGCAATTCAAAAATAACCCTTGCATTAAAGAGTCTTTACAACGTCTATAATATTCTTGCGGCATATTCAGTCTGCACTATTGCGGGAATTAAAGAGGAAACTATCTGTAAGAGCATAAATAATTATGTTCTGAAAAACGGACGTGTTATAGAGTTCAGTCTTGGAAACCGACACGGCACACTTATTACATCAAAGCACGAAAATTCTGTTTCCTATGACCAGTCACTCAGACTTGCCGCTGATGATAAGAACGGCTGTGATGTTCTTATTATAGTTGACGCTATAAGCAGAAAATATTTTACAAGTGATGTTTCGTGGCTGTGGGATATTGATTTTGAACTTCTTGCAAGCGAAAATGTCGGAGAAATAGTCCTTGCCGGTCTTTATTCGGCGGATTTAAAGACACGCTTTGAGTTTACGGGCATTGACGAAAACAAGATAAAAGAATACAGCAGTATTACGGAAGCGGCAGAATATCTTAAAACAAACAGTGACAGAAAACTTTATGTAATAACCTGTTTTTCTGATAAAGGAAAATTTCTTGGTCTTGTCAGGGAGGAAAAACAATGATGATAAAAATTTTACATCTTTACCACGACCTTATGAATTTATACGGAGAATACGGAAATCTTGCTGTTTTGTGCAGATACCTTGATGATTCAGGAATTGAATTTCAGCTTGACAAAATGAGCGTCGGCGACAGCTTTAATATTACTGATTATGATTTTGTTTACTGTGGTGCCGGTACAGAAAAAAATCAGAAAGTCGCACTGGCTGATTTGCTCTCACACAGGGACGAATTAAAGCGTTATGCCGACAATAACAAGACAGCACTTTTTACAGGAAATTCTCTTGAAATGCTCGGCAATATCATTTATGACAGAAACGGCGACAATTTTGAGGCACTTTCTCTTGCGAATTTTTCCGCATATCAGGGCGGAAAAAGCTACGATAAATATATTGCAGAAAATCCGACTGATACGGAACTTATTAAGAACGACACAAGAATTACAGGTGATGTAATTTTCAGTGCTGATTTTATGGAAAAACAGCTTGTCGGCTTTGTGAATAAATGCGGATTCATCAAAGGAAACATAAATCCGCTTTTTAAGGTTATTTACGGAATCGGAAACAGCCGCACCGATAAAAACGACGGAATACGCATAAATAATATTCTTGGAACATATCTTACAGGGCCGATTCTTGTAAAAAATCCGGCTATGCTTGATTATGTTGTTTCGCTTATAACAAACGGACAGGCTGAAAAGCAAAGCTATGATTCTCAGAACCGTGGATATGAACTGACATACCGGGAACTTATGAAACGTTTTGCGGCTGACTGATTTTTTGAAAGGAATTTATTAAATGGGCGATGAATTGTTAGAGCTTCAAGGCTCAGTGGAATCTATAATTTATCGTAATGAAAGCAACGGTTATACCGTTATGACAATGCTTTGTGACGGTGCAGAGGCAACGGCTGTCGGCTCAATGGCTGACGTGAATATTGGCGATGAACTTAAACTTATCGGAAAATGGAAAGTACATTCAAGCTATGGTGAACAGTTTGCATTTGAATATTATGAACAGTTCGTGCCGTCAACTGCCGAAAGCATACTGAAATATCTTTCATCAGGTGTGATAAAAGGCATAGGCAGAGCAACGGCAAAGCGTCTTGTTGAAACTTTCGGCGACAAAACCCTTGAAATAATGCAGAACGAGCCGTCACGTCTTGAAGAAATACGTGGCATATCTCACGAAAAGGCATTGAAACTCAACAGTGAAATATGCAAGGCTTTTGGTATGAGAGAGGTTATGCTGTATCTTGAAAAATATCATATTTCGGCTGAGGAAAGCGTCAGAATATGGAAAAGTTTCGGTGATGATGCGGTAAAGATTATTGAAGAAAATCCCTATATTTTGTGTGGAAACAATATCAATGTCGCCTTTGAACGTGCCGACTCAATAGCCGCCGCCCTTGAAAAACCCTGTGACGATAAGTGCAGAATAAGAGCCGGAATTACATATATCATAACATATAATTCGGGCAACGGACACACCTGTCTGCCGAAAGAAAAACTGACATCTGTTTCGGCTGATTATCTTAAACTGTCGGCTGATATTGTTGCGGAAGTTCTCTCTGAAATGATTACTGACGGAAGTCTTGTTGCCGATACAATAGAACAAAAGGATTTTGTTTTTTTGCCGGATTTATACCGCAGTGAAACATACTCAGCGTCAAGACTTCTTATGATGTTGAATTTTCCGCCCGAAAGAATAACTGGTGTCGAACTTGCACTTGATAATTTTGAAAAACAGAACAACATCAGTTATGCCGCATTACAGCGAAAAGCAATAATTGCGGCACTGTCAGACGGACTTCTTATTCTTACAGGTGGCCCCGGTACTGGAAAAACAACAACACTCAATGCTATAATCAGTCTTTTTAAGCAGTGTGGACTGAAAGTTTTACTTGCTGCCCCGACAGGACGTGCGGCACAGAGAATGTCCGAAGTCACAGGCTGTAAGGCAAAAACAATACACCGACTTCTTGAAGTTGAATGGGATAAAAACGACAATCCTGTTTTCAAAAGAAATGAAAGAAATCTTCTTGACTGTGACGCACTTATCCTTGATGAACTCTCAATGGTAGATGTGAACGTGTTTGAGGGTGTAATGCGGGCTTTGCCGCTGGGTTGCCGTCTGATTATGGTTGGCGACAGTGACCAGTTACCGTCCGTAAGTGCCGGAAATGTGCTTGGTGACCTTATTGCGTCAGGAAAAATTCCTGTTGTTCAGCTTACGGAAATTTTCCGCCAGTCAATGCAGAGTCTTATCGTAACTAATGCACACAAAATCGTACACGGCGAAATGCCCGAAATAAGACGTACTGACGGTGATTTTTTCTTTATGAGCTGTCCCGACAAGGAAAAAATAGCGTCAACAATAATTGACCTTTGTTCAAAGCGTCTGCCGACAACATATAATTATTCGGCTTTTGACGATATACAGATTTTGTGTCCCGGAAGAAAAGGCGACCTTGGTGTTACCGAACTTAACAAAAAATTACAACAGGCACTCAATCCATCACAGGGCAAACAGTATGAAATAAACCGCCCTGTATATACTTTCCGTCTTGGCGACAAGGTTATGCAGACGAAAAATAACTATGACCTTGTATGGACAAAAGATGACGGAACAGAGGGTTCGGGAGTTTTTAACGGTGATATTGGAGTAATTGTCGATATAAACAGGGCAATGTCAAGTGCGTGTATCCGCTTTGACGATAAATTCGTAACATACGACGCTGACTCTCTCAACGATATTGAACTTGCCTATGCAACAACCGTGCATAAAAGTCAGGGTAATGAATTTAATGCTGTAATTATGCCTATGTACTATGGAGTTCCACAGCTTTATTACAGAAATCTTCTCTATACGGCTGTTACACGTGCAAAAAAGATACTTATTCTTGTCGGTAATGTTTCAACTCTCAAAAGAATGGTCGATAATAACAAAAAAACAATGCGTTATTCCGCACTTAAAGCATTTCTTGAAAGGGGATAAACACATTTTGGTTAATTTTATACTTTCGCTTTTGTTTCCGCCGAAATGTCCCTACTGTTCAAAGAATATTTCACGCAACCTTGCCGAATGTCCCGTATGCAAGGCACAATTTCCGAAATATCCACAAATTAAAACCATACCGTCAGGTGAAATCTGTATTGCACCGTTTTTCTATGATACATCAGTAAGAAGTGCAATAATAAACTATAAGTTCAAAGGCAGAAAATTCAATGCAAAAAGTCTTGCATTGGCTGTCAGTAAAACGGTTGAAGATATTTATAAAGATATGGATTTTGAGGTTGTTTCGTGCGTTCCTCTGTCAGCGGAAAGACTCCGTGAACGTGGCTTTAATCAGTCGGAAATAATAGCAGAAAAAGTTGCAGAACATTTCAAAAAACCTTATCAGCAATTACTCAGAAAAACAAAAAATAATTCCGAACAGCATAGTCTTTCCGCAAAGGAACGTGAAAAAAACGTAATCGGTGTTTATTCAGTTATTGACGAACAAAAGGTCAGCGGCAAAAAAATACTTCTCATTGACGATGTCGCAACAACAGGCAATACACTCTCCGAATGTTGCCGCACACTCAGAAACAGCGGTGCAGAAAGAATACTCTGTGCCACCGCCGCAATAGCACAATGAGAGTGGAGTGTGGAGAGTGGAGAGTGGAGTTATAAGTTGTGTACCGTTGGTTTGTTGTGCTGAATTTAATTTATAAAGGTGGTTTTATGATGAAAGTAGTATGTTTTCATAATCCGAATGAAATAAACGGATATTTAAGTAACTGGTATATTTCTGAATTTGAAAAAGACGGACAGAAATACTCATCTATGGAACAATATATGATGTATCAGAAAGCAATAACTTTTAATGATACACAAACAGCACAAAAAATTTTGCAGACATCTGACCCGGGTAAAATTAAAGCATTCGGGCGTGAAGTCAAAGGGTTCGACAATGTTATATGGAATGGTATGCGTCAGATAATCGTATATGAGGGCTTGCTTGCAAAATTCTCACAAAATTCCGTACTCAAAAATCAACTTCTTGCAACAGGAAACAATATGCTGGCTGAATGTGCGGTACAGGACAGAATATGGGGCATTGGTCTGTCAATGAATGACCAGAAACGTTTTGATATGAAAGAGTGGAAAGGTCAGAATCTTCTTGGCTTTGCTCTTATGGCTGTCAGAAAAGCATTGGCACAAAAATAATATATCTTTAAAAATCTTCCTTATTGTGCTATAATATTTTTGACATTATATAAGACTGTCGGCAGAAATTATTATGAAAGGGTGTTGAAAATGGGTTTGGATATTGCTATTGACCTCGGAACATCTCGTACAAGAATTTTTTTACAGAATAAAGGCGTTGTTGTTGATGAACCGTCAGTAATTACCATAAATCTTGAAGATGACAGCGTTGTTGCGGTAGGACAGGAAGCATATATGATGCTCGGAAGAACATCATCAAGAATAAGTGCAATGTACCCACTCAGCGGAGGAGTTATCTCGGATTTCGGTCTTGTTGAGGCTATGATAGGTTCAATGCTTAAAAGGGTTGTATCGTCAAAAATCGGTATGCCCCGTGCAGTTGCCTGTGTTCCGAGTGAAATAACCGAGGTTGAAAAAAGAGCCGTTGTAAACGCAATAAGCGGTGCCGGAATAAGACGTGTATGCCTTATTGAAGAACCTGTTGCGGCGGCAATAGGTGCAGGACTTGACATAAACAGTCCGCACGGTTCGTTTGTTGTTGACATAGGCGGCGGAACTACCGATATGGCGGTTATTTCGCTGAGCGGTATTGCCGTTTCACGCTCAATCAAACAAGCCGGAAATGTTATGGACGACGAAATAATAAAATATGTCAAGAAAAAATATAATATGCTTATCGGAAAGCGTATGGCTGAGGACGCAAAAATTAAAATCGGCAGTGTCGTTCCCGACAGCGTCAGCGGAACATACAGAATAAAGGGCAGAAATCTTCTGACAGGTATGCCTATGTGTGTTGACATTACTTCTGATGAAACGGTTGAACCACTGAAAGATATTGCCGCCGCTATTGTAAGACAGGTACAGGATATTCTGGAAGAAACACCACCTGAACTTATCGGGGATATTTATTCTGACGGTATTGTTCTTACGGGTGCCGGTTCTCAGCTCAGCGGTATAGACACACTTATCAGAGCCGCAACGGATTTAAAGGTTCGTGTTGCAGATGAACCCGATTTATGCGTAATAAAAGGCTGTGGAAATGCGATAAAATATATTGACGCACTCAATAAATCCGACCGTGGCGGCATTAACCCAATAAGCGAACAATATTGATATGAATATTCGGAAAGACCCTGTGTCGCTTGTTGTCTTTTCAGGATTGGTGATTTTTGCACTTGTTGTCGGATATAGTGCATTTTATCAGCCTCAGGCACAGGAAGTTAAATATATACCATATACATCTTCTGAAATTTCTGAAATTACACAAAGCAGTATGGCTGTTCAAAGCAGTGAAAACACACATTTCAGCGGCAAAAAGCTGAACATAAATCTTGCAACAGAAGAAGAAATCGCAGAAAATCTTGACGGAATAGGCACGACTCTTGCAAAACGCATTGTTGATTATCGGACAGAAAACGGCAATTTTTCGGATATATCCGACATTATGAATGTAAAAGGCATAGGCGAAAAAACATTTGAAAACATAAAAGATAAAATATGCGTCTGATACATCAACGTCATTATCTCCACACTCCACTCTCCACACTCCACTCTCCACTCTGAAAAAAACGGTGCAGTCCGAAAATGGCTGTACCGTTTTTTATGGTTTTATCTGTCTTTCATATCTTTATAAGGTACTCTGTCGTGTACATTTCTGTATGCGGGACGGATAATCTTGCTTGGATTTATAAGTTCCTCCATTCTGTGAGCCGACCAGCCCGCAATTCTTGCAATAGCAAATATAGGTGTAAACAGCTTTTGCGGCAAATCAAGCATACTGTAAACAAAGCCGCTGTAAAAGTCAACATTGGCACTGACACCTTTATAAATTTTTCTTTCGTCGGCAATAATCTGTGGTGCAAGTTTTTCAACAAGTGAATATAGCTGAAATTCGTCCGTTCTTCCCTTTTCTATTGACAGCTTTTCTACAAATGCCCTGAACACTCTTGCACGTGGGTCAGAAAGTGAATAAACTGCGTGTCCCATACCGTAAATAAGTCCGGCTTTATCAAAAGCCTCACCGTGAAGAAGTTTTCTCAGATATGCCGATACTTCTTCTTCGTCATTGTAGTCGGAAACGTGCTTTTTCATATCTTCAAACATCTGTACAACCTTTATGTTTGCTCCGCCGTGCTTTGGACCTTTAAGCGAACCAAGAGCCGCCGCAATAGCCGAATAGGTATCTGTTCCTGATGAAGTCACAACGTGAGTTGTAAAGGTTGAGTTGTTTCCGCCGCCGTGTTCTGCGTGAAGTACAAGCGACATATCAAGCAGTTTTGCTTCAAGTTTTGTGTATTTTGAATCGGGACGCAACATATAGAGAATGTTCTCCGCTGTTGAAAGTTCCTCTTGCGGCTGATGAAGAATAAGGCTGTTGTTTTCGTAATAATGGCTGTATGCCTGATAACCATAAACCGAAAGTACAGGAAAAAGTGCAATAAGCTGTAAACACTGTCTTAAAACATTCGGTAGTGAAGTATCATCAGCATAAGGGTCATAAGAATAAAGCGTCAGTACACTTCTTGCAAGACCGTTCATCATATCCTGACTCGGTGCTTTAAGAATTATATCTCTCGGAAACGACTGGGGCAGATTGCGGTAATATGCAAGCAGACGTTTTATCTGTTCAAACTGTTCATTGTCCGGCAGTTGTCCGAAAATAAGCAGATATACCACTTCTTCAAATCCGAAACGGTCGTCGTGAATAAAGCCTTTTACTATTTCTTCTACATCAACCCCACGATAATACAGCTTGCCGTCACAAGATTCTGAAACACCGTTTACCGTATGTGACGAACATATCTCGGAAATTTCCGTAAGTCCCGCCAGTACGCCTTTACCGTTTATGTCACGCAAACCACGCTTTACATCATATTTTGTGTATAAATCACGGTCAATTTTTCCGTTTGCGGCACACCTCTCACTAAGTTCTACAAGTTCAGGGGTTACATTAAAAAATTCCTCATTCTGCATATATCCCATCTCCGTTTCGTATTTCGTATTCAAAATATCCATAAAATTTAACAGATATTTTTTAGCAATATATCTATTTTATCATAAATTAGAACAAAAGTAAATGCTTAACATAGCTACAAATTATGATAAATGTCAAAAATATATATTAACTTTTACCTATATGTTCAATAAATATTTCACCAAAAATATTTATTATGCCAAACGGCAGAGTAAAGTAATAACAAAATAATCATTACTGTCAAAATCGGCTTTAATGTTAATTCCAAGCTTATCACTTAAATTTTTTACAACAAATAAACCTATTCCACTACCCTCTTTTGTTCTTATATTTCCACGATAAAACGGATTGAATACACTTGAAATATCAATAGAACTTTTGTCATAAACATCATTTGATACTATAATTTCCGCAATTTCATTTTTAGTTGTGATTTTTACCGAAATTTTATTTTTGGCATACTTAATTGCATTAGACAGGAGATTTTCAAATATGCGGTTCAGTATATGGCTGTTTCCGATTATAAAAACAGGCTTTTCTGAAATATCAATATCAACACTGAGTTTTTCGGCTTCAATTCTGTAATACTGTCCAAGAACACATTCAGTCATAAGCCGTGTTATATTTACACTTTCAGATTCAATATTATCTTTGCCTGATTCAATAAGGGCAAGTTCAAAAAAATCATCTGACAGAGTTTTTAAATAATTTGTTTTTTGAATTGCAATTTTAAGATATTCATATTCAACGCCGGAAAGCTGTTTGCTTTTTTCTATCATTTGAAGATAACCGTTTGCGGCAGTCAGAGGTGTTCTGAAATCGTGTGAAATTCCCGAAATAATTTCTTTGAGCTTTCGTTCATTTTCGAGATATTTTTCATATATCTCCTTTTGGATATTGATATGGTCATTAAGAGCATTTGCGAGTTCAACCATATCCTTATCAAAACTTTCCAGTGTAATCGGCTTTTTATAATCATTATTTTTCAGTGCGTTTGTTTGTTTTATAAAATTTCTGATTTGCTTTTTTGCTATAATTAACTTTCCAATGGTAAACAAAAATAAAATCAGGAGGCATATACACAAAATAATCAAAATCACATTCATAGTATATCCTCCTGTTAATTTTTTATTTGAATATTTTTCGCTTATAGCTGATGTAGGTCAAAGTATACCAAAAAGCTATTTCCAAAACCAATGTTAAAGCAATTATCAAGATTAACCTGTCGTCTATATCCGCACCGAATATTCTCATCACTTGTCCGCTTATAAACCAATCCGCACCGCTTTGGCCGTTTGCGGCTGTAAAACCGGACTCTGATGATATCATAAGTGTAACCACCAGACTGTCAAGATACATAAATCTTAACATTGCTATTACAATTCCAATTGTATGCTTTACAAGCATACAAATCAATACCGAAACTATACATACACGCATAATTGTAATTTCAGCAAGTATAAATCTAAGCGGTATATATGACATATCTCCGACACCGTTTATTATGCCTAATATACCCAGATATGTTCCGCAGGTAACGGTTATTCCAACAAAGAAAATCAAAGTATATAATATTACCTTTGAAAATATAATTTCATAGGTTTTTCTTCCGTCCATAATTTCATAATAAGCCGTTTTATTCTGATATGCCTGACTTATAGGAATATTTATTGCGATAGCCAAAAACAGAGGCATCATAACCGCAGAATTTTGTGAGAAAAGAAACATATTTTCCGAAAGAGTCATTTTATACCAGTTCAGATCTGTCATCATCGTCATAACAGGAAATATGAGGCAAACCAAAATAAAATATTTCAAACCACCTGTATGTACAAGCTTGTACCATTCCGCTTTAATAAGTCTGATTATTTTGAGCCACCTACTTTCGAGAGATAATATTCTTCAAGGCTCTCTCCGTCATTAGTCAGCTTTGTTATGATTAAACCGCTGTCAGTGACAGTCTTTGAGATAAGCGGAATTTCACCGATACGTTCATAAATATGAATTTCATCACCGTGCAAAACCTTGTAATTTTTAATATTAAGCTTATCTTCAAGTACAAATGTTGTTTTGCTTATATTGTCGGTTTTCAGGGATATATGATTTCTGCATTTAACGGCAAGCTCATCTGCCGAAAATTCTTCGATAAGTTTACCGCCATAAATAATGGCAAAATCCGTACAAAGCTCTGCCATTTCCGAAAGTATATGGCTCGAAATCAGAATTGTAACATTTTGCTCAGTGCTTAGCTTTTGAAGCATCTTGCGAATATCAACAATACCCTCAGGGTCAACGCCGTTAATCGGCTCATCAAGAATCATTACTTCCGGTGAAGAAAGTAATGAAACCGCTATTGCCAGACGCTGCTTCATACCAAGAGAATACTTTGAAACCTTTTTACTGTTGTCTTCAAGTGCAACAAAATCAAGCACTTCATCAATACGCTTTTTGTCAGCAACTCCACGAACATAGCGGATAAATTCGAGGTTCTGCCTTGCGGTCATATTGCCGTTAAGCATAGGATTTTCAATCATAAAGCTCATACGGCTACGGTTTTTGTCAAGGTTTTTTGAATCGCCAAAAAAGAAAACTTCTCCGCTGTCTTTTTCTGTAAGCCCCGCTAAAATTTTCATTATTGTAGTTTTACCGGCTCCGTTAGGGCCGATTAAACCGCAAATATGACCACATTCTACTGACAGATTAAAGTTGTCAACAGCCTTGGTTTTTCGGTGCGATTTCGATAAATTTTTGACTTCAATTACCGATGTCATTTTTTAATCTTCCTTTCATCTTTTGGTGCTTTAAGCATACAAAAAAGGCGTTAAAAAAATGTTAAGCCAACCGTAAAAAAAGTGTAAAGATTATATTTTCAAACGATAACCCATTCCCCATACAGTTTCTATGTAGTCCTTACCTGAATATTTTTTTATTTTGTTTCTCAGATTGCTTATATGAACCTTCACAGTACTGTCATCACCTAAATAATCTTCATTCCAAACACTTTCAAAAATATTCGCCTTTGAAAAAAGTTTTGTGGGATTGCTCATCATCAATTCAAGTATTCCATATTCTGTGGCTGTCATTTCCACTATATTTCCTGAAATAGTTACAGTTTTTGTCTGAGTATCAAGTGAAATATCCTGAAATGTCAGCTTTTTGTTATTTAGCATTTTGCTTCTTCTGAGAACAGCCTCAACCCGAACAAGAATTTCGTCCAAATCAAACGGTTTTGTAACATAATCGTCCGCACCCAAGCGGATAACATCTATTTTCGTTTGTATGGTATCCTTTGCTGAAATAACAATAACAGGTAAATCCGAAAACTCTCTTATTTTTTGAATAACTCTGTCACCGCTTTGAAACGGAAGCATTAAATCCAGCAAAATAATTGAAATATCCTTGTCGCTGCGAACAGCAGACACAGCCTTAATACCGTCGAACACACAAATAACATCATAGCCTTTCGACATAAAATAATCTTTCATCAGACGGTTAATTTCGTTATCATCTTCTACAATCAGAATTTTAATCATTGTATATCCTCTTTATCATCATAATTCGTGACAAGTGTTAAACTTTTTCCCTGTATTGCGGCAAGCTGCCGCTGCCGAATTGCGTTCAAAGTTAATATTACCATTAAGTACCTGTCCGCAGGATTAGTATATTGTATTATTCCACACACCAACAAACTGTTAATGGCTGTTTTTATATTCCTTGCCCTGTATTATATCATTTTCTTTTAACCTGTGATTTATAAGATTAAGTACACGTCTTTTATTGCAACTCCATAAAGGCGAAATAAGTATTTTTTTGTCGCCGTCACCAGTCAGACGGTGAATTACTATATTTTCAGGCAAAATATTTATTATATCCGCAATAAGTGAAATATATTCATCTTCACTCAGCGTCTGAAATTTTCCCGAATTATATATTTCTTCAAGTTTTGTATTTTTGAGAACGTGCAAAAGCTGTAATTTAATTCCGTCAGCACCGCTTTGACCGACATAAGCGGCGGTCTGCATAATCTGTTCTTTTGTTTCATACGGCAGACCTATTATTATATGCGTAATGACTGACGCACCTGTTTTTTTAAGATTTCGTACTGCTGTATCATAACATTCAAGGTCATATCCACGATTGATAAAGTCAGCGGTTTTCTGATGTATTGTCTGCAAACCAAGTTCAATCCATACAGGCTTTATTTTTGCAAGTTCCGCAATAAGTTCAAGAACATCATCACCAAGACAATCGGGGCGTGTTGCAACCGACAGAACCGCAATATCGTCACGCTTTATTACCGATAAAAACAGCTTTCTAAGATATTCAACAGGTGCATAAGTGTTTGTGTATGATTGAAAATAGGCAATATAGCGGTTTCCGTCAAATTTATTTTTGACAAGCGACTTTGCATATTCTATCTGTTTGTCGATATTCATTTCACACGGTGCGGCAAAATCCCCCGAACCGCCCTCACTGCAAAAAATACAGCCGCCGTGTGAAATTCTGCCGTCCCTGTTCGGACAGGTCATTCCGCCGTCAAGCGATAATTTATACAGCTTTTCGCCGAATTTTTCTTTTAAGTAAAAATCCAAAGAATAATATCTTCTTCCTCCCCACACATCTGAACACTCCTAACTCCTAATTCCTAACTAAATTAAAACGTAAAAGGCGGTAAAAATCCAAACGAATTTTTACCGCCTAAAAAATATCCGTGTTAAATTTTATTCAGCAGGTGAAAAATTGTCTTTTTCTACTCCGCAAAGAGGACATACCCAATCCTCAGGAAGATCTTCAAAAGGTGTTCCGGGAGCAATTCCGTTATCAGGATCTCCTATTGTAGGGTCATATTCATATCCACAAACATTGCATACATATTTTTTCATTTTAAGTTACCTCCGTTAATAAAATTGACACCTTGTAACAAGTATCTTTATATTGAACATTATATAACAACCAATAAGCATAGTCAATAATGATTATTATTTTTCTGATACTTCTGACATATCGTCTAAAATATCATCTCCAATATTGTCTATTTTGCTTGTAATATTATTTACAAAGTCATTATATGTATTTGTAATTGTACTTTTGTAACGTCGTGCAAGATTATAGCCCATACTTCCCGACCCGACCACAAGTAACGCTACAAATATAAGCATAATTATGTATTTTAATATTTTTTTAAATCTTCCCTCGCTGTGCATAAGCATAATTCTCCGCTGTAATTTATAATCAGTCCTCAAAAAATCAAAACCCTATGCCCTGTACATACGGCATAAGGTTTTGACATAATTTTTGTCAGTCGTTCCTGTACCGTGTCTGAATTTCTGACGACAGCGACACAAGCGATTCATAGTTAGTCTGATAATCGTCATACAGGTTTTTCTCGTCTTTTTCGTAAAGAGAAGAATCCCCTTTTTCAGACGCATACTTTGCAAGACTTTGCAGTTCGGTTATATCAGAAAGAGCCGATTTTGCCGACTCTTTGAGTGTTACGTCAAGGTCATCATAATAATCAGGTGACTCAGTCTGCAAAAGCTGTTTATAGAGGTCGGAAAGTTCACCGAGAGTTGCAATATACGCTTTTGAGGAATTGCTGTTATTACAGTCAAATTTTTCCTTTTGTTCTTTGAGTATTCTTGTTTTATTCACCGAATCATTAACAAGCGTCCTGACCGAGTTTACATATTCTTTTGTTTTGTGAGAATCTCCGTTTGAACAGCCCGCAAGAACAAACATCAGTATTGCCGTAATAAAAATTGCAAAAGAGCGTCTGAAAATATCAATAGTTTTATTCATATATATGCTCCCGTTGTCACAAATTATCTGACAGTATTACATATCAAATTTGCCTGTCAACTGATAAACCTGTTCATACAGCTTTGCGGCTCTGCCCTTATAGTAGTTCATAACAGCCGTATCCGCACTCAGAAGTTCCTCTGAACCGCCGTTGTTCTGGTCAATTTCGGCATAAAACTCGTCTGTTACTTCCTGAATACCGTCCTTCCATTCCTGTTCCGATATTTCAAGTGATGATTTTGCCTCCCTGTTTTCACCTTTGAGAAGGTCATAAAGGGTTTTGTAAACTTTTTCCTCCTCAGCTTTCCATACTTCCGCATAGTTTGAAGTAACTGCTCTCATTTGTGAAATAGTAGAGGCTTCCTGTAAATCCTTCTGATAACTTCTGTCAATTTTATTTGACGAAAACAGCTTGTTAAATGCCTCATTATCCGTAAATTCAGTTGCGGTATGATAGTCGTCAACTATCTGTTCATCATCAAAATAATATCCGTTATCTTCGCTTTCCTCAGGCGGCTGTTCTGAACTTTCGTCTGATTCTGATGTATCGGATTTTTCAGAAGTGTCAGAAGTATCTGTATTTTCTGAATTTTCGGATTTTTCAGAAGTTTCGGAATTTTCCGAATCAACCGAACTTTCCGTATCCTGTGAAGTTTCAGATGATTCCGCTGAACTTTCGTCAGAAATTTCCTCAGAAGAACTTTCGTGCGAAATTTCAGTTTCAGCGTTTGAGTTGTTGCCTACCGCATTATTTCCTGTTTCCGACTGTGAATGTGATATTTCAGCCGAATTTTCTTTTGTACCTGATGTTTGATTTTTGTTGCCGCTGCACGCTGTCAAAAGCACAGCCGACATAAGCACAGCAGAAAAAACAGCCACAAATTTATATTTCTTTTTCATAATAATACTTCCTTTCGTGATGAAAGTTTCTTAAAATTCTATGATTAAATATTAACACATTCCGACATTTTTATCAACAATATCTTTATCATTTTTCCGTAAACATTTTGATAACATTATTACAGTATAATTGCAAGAATCAGCATTTCCCTGATTTTTTTATATATTGCGTCAAAATCCTCTATCGGCAGTGGGTTTGTACCTTTTCCGACTTCAATGGTAAAAGCCGGTCGTTTGAATTTTTCTTCAAACCAGTCCTTAAAGCCGCCGCCTACGGCAAGACCTTCGGGTTCGCTTATTGTGTAGCCGCTCGAAAAAGCCATAATTCTCGCCATTTTCAAAGCCTCGCTGTCACAATAATTTCCGAAATTCCAGTAAATTTCCTCCCCCTGACTGTGAAATGCAAGTGCGTGAGTGATATTCCCTGTGCGGCAGTATGAGGCTATTGTGCGGCTTTCGGGTTCGCTCTCGGCAAATTCACCGCCATAGCGTGTAGGTGCTGCGGATTTTATTCCGCTGTCAAGTTCAAGTCTTTTGAGTTTTTCCCAGTTTGCCGAAAAATTATGATTAAGGTCAACACCGGCGGCATTTGACTGCCAGTGTGAAGTATCTCCGCCGCTTGCTTGTCGTACAAGCTGTTCATAATATCCCGCACTTTCAGCACCGTTAATCTGAATTTCAACTCCGTCGGGATTTACGCACGGAATAACCGCAAGACCTCTCTGATTCAGAAATGTTCCTATGCGGACTCCGCACATACTTCTGCCCGTCATAACGGTAAAACACAATTCATCAAGAAACTTAATCAGCAAAAGTGAAGTAATCCATTCCATACCGTGAAAAGCACCGCAAAAAAGCACCTGTTTGTCCCTGTTGCCCACGCACAGCATATCAATCGGACGTGAACAGCGGCTTTCTCCGATAACGTCACGATAAATAAATCCGTAATCAAGCACTAATTTTCCGATAAGGCTTTCCCTTGTCTGACGGTCAGCCTTTGTATGAAGAAGTTTATTATCCAACACTATAACTTTCCTCCAAATTCAATATACTCTGTTTACATATAAATATATATTGAAACGGACGATAAATATGTCATAAGCTGAATGTTTTCCGAAATTTTATTTTTGTGATATTATTTCATCTTGGGTAGTTGACAGATGTTTGCTTTTTTCGTATTATAATATCTGGAATAATAAAATTTAATTTTCAAGAGGTGTATTGCTTTATGGCGGAAGACTTCGCCGGTCAACCCAGTTTGCCTGACATAAATTCAGGCATTGTTGTTACTTCCACAACAGGAACGGTTATTGCAACAGTGTTTATTGTATT
>JAQXZA010000036.1 GCA_029226955.1 Clostridia bacterium
AATGCTGAATGCAGAGTGCAGAATTGTTATTCACACTAATTCTGCATTTTGCATTCTTAATTCTGCATTATTCTTCACTCCTCACTCCTAACTCCTCATTCCTAACTAAAACTCGTCCGCATAAACTTCTTCTGTTTTGTCTTTGTCAAGCGTGTGCATATCGTTGTAAGCGTCCATCATTGCGATAAACTCATCATAATAATAGTTGTTCATCAGTTCCGATTTTGAAAGGTTTATGCTTTGTGCTATTGCGAGCCAACGCTGAAACCAGTATTCGTCTGTTTCAGTGCGGACAGCTTCACTTTCAGCCTCCGCACGCTCACGAAAAAATCGGACATATCGTTGATTTCAATGAACGCAAGTATAATTTCAAGCAGTTCGTTGAGCGACAGCGGATTGTCGCACTTTGCGTCCAATAATCTCTCAATCGGAATATCAAGCAGTCCTGATATAATTTTGCAGAACTCTGTCGGCACTGTCGTAAGCATTTTGCCGAGAAGTTCAAGAACCGAATCCCTGTCCATTTTGCCGAGCTTGGAAATAAGTCCGGCAAAATTCTGAACATCAGGATATATGTCATTCAGAAGTATCGACGGCAGATTTTCCGCCGTGTTAAGCACCTCTATGTATTTTGCAACAGGGAGCTTGTGTATTTCAACACCGTAAAGCACCTGTTTTTTCGGCATAGTCATAGAGATACTTTTGTCTTTTTTAGAAAATAACATTTATTTCATCTCCGCACAGCGGAGTGCCTCCGCTGTCAATTTTGCGTTAATACTTTATTATAACCGTCAGTATTTGTCCGCACCGTAAATAATTCCTAATTCCTAATTCCTAATTAAGAAGTCTGACTTTCGGCAATAGCAAACTTCTTAATCCAGGCAAGCGAATCACCCTTTTCAACATCTTTGGTTGAACGGATAAGGTTGTCGGATTTACGGGGAACACACTTGAATGTAAGCTCATAGCTCTGAGCGTCGTTGTTTTCGCCCTTGGTTGTGTGTGATACTTTGTATCCCGTACATCTTGCGGCATAGTATCTGTAAAGTCTGTAACCGCCGTCACGACGAAGTGCCGAGAATGTAGGTGCAACCTCAGGTGCTTCATCGAGCGTACCTTCGTCCATAATTTTATCTGTTTCCTTGTCGAATTTTGCACCTGTAATACTCGAAAGCGTATCAAGATCCATTTCCGTAAATGTCACAACAAGAGTTGTGTCTGTCCAGTCGGAACCGCTGTCCCATACACCGTCATCGGCAGGAATGGAATAATCAGTCTTGTTGTCTGTTGGCGAACAGGACTTGCCGCCGGGAACAGCCGTATATTTGCTGTCGTCAACAGTATAGCCTCCGACTTCATTAAGTGTTACCGGCAAAAAGCCGAAATTGCTGAAACCTTTAAGATATTTTTTACTCATAATAAAATCTCTCCTTATTTATAAATGTAGAATTAAGAATGCAGAATGCAGAATGAGCGTAACAATAATTTTGCACTCTGCATTCAGCATTCTGCATTATTCAGTTTTCCCCCCATATAGCCAGCTCGCAATAAAATGTCGTATAGCCTTCTCCACGTTCAAGGATAGTTGCTCCACGCCGTGGTCTTGCTATACAGCATATATCGTCTGTCAGCCATATAAGTTTTTCCTCCATACCGCTGTCAAGCAGAGTAAGGATTTTCTTACAATCCTGTTTTGCAAGATTGTAAGATGTTCTCCTGACCTGAATTTGCACATAATGAGTGCTTGTGCCGTCATTGCCGTCAGGGGATATAACATTGTCCCATTCCGACAGATTCACAGCGTCAATGCCTTTTTCGACGGGCGGCATAAGGTCAAGATATATGCCGCTGATGCCCTCTTGTTCCAAATATAATTTTAAGCCGTCTAACATATTCTCAACCCCCATTTTATAAATGCAGAATGTTGAATGCAAAATGCAGAATTTTGTTTGCACTACAATTCCGCATTATTAAACTGCCGTCTTCATTAAATAATTCCTAATTCCTCATTCCTAATTCCTAATTAAATTCAATTCCGCCTGCAATCAGATGCAGTATTCTGTCTTTGCTTTCCACAAGTACGCTTTCAAGATATTTTGCCTGACCGCCTCGTGGGTGGTCGTACTCGGTGTGTTCGTGCTGATTTGCGGCGTATTTTGCATTGTAGCTCACACTTCCGACGGTTGCCGTGTCGGGAATACTGCCTGATACCGATATACCACCGTTTGTAAGTCCTTCGGCAATTTTTGTGCCGTCAAGCTCAACAAGCACCGAACCTCTCAGGTCGCCTGTGTCAACAGGAGCTTTTTGCTGACTTTCCGTTGCAACATAGAGCAGAGCGTCGGCAAGTCCGATTACACTTCCGTGTTCAATATCATCTACGGCATTTTGCAGATTTTCGGTTATTTCTTTCAAACCCTTTAAGTAATCTTTATTGCTTATTTTTTGCCTTTTTGCCACAACTCATCACTCCTAACTCCTAACTATAATGTCACCTCGTAATGATCAGGCTTGCCCGATAAGCGTTTAATCAGCTTACAGCTTTTAACTGTAAAACGGTTTTTAAATTCATCATAAACAATACTTAAAGACGGAATAAAGGTATCTGTAAGCATTGTTGCAGTGCTTAATATTTTGTTTCCCTTGCTGTCAACGGTTTCTTTCTGTTCATAGTCAAAACGGCAGTCAATTCTCCTTTCGGGTTCATACTTGCAGTCGCCACGATCGTTTGTGCCGTTGTACATCTGAACTCTTGCAGTGTCAAGAAACGACCGCCTGATTATGCTTTTAGCCATCATCTCATTCATACAATCACCGCCGAACCTATAATATACTTCCTCATCAGCCTGTATGCTTCTATACTCATCATACTTCCGCCTTTGATATTTCCGTTGTAGCTTTCTGATATCGAACCGAGCGTTATTGATGTGACACCCTGAGCCTGTAAGCTTATCCGCTCATACTTTTCACTGTCGGCAATTTCCGCCGCCTCAAAAGCCTGTGCGATTTTTACCTGTTGCGGTACAGTATTGTATGGTTTTCTCGGAAATTCAAGCGTTTGTTCAGTCGATAGCTTTGTGCCGGCAAGCGGCAGCATATCAATATGCATTGCCGCCGACCTCAAAGCACTTTCCTGTTGTTCAACGCTCAGAGCATTCCAGCTTTCAAAATATGCTGAACCGCCGAGTATATCCGTTGCCTCCGATACATCTGTATATGTATCAATCCCGACAGTAATCATAATCAGCCGCCTTGTGGCACAAGAAGTGCAAACGGATAACGGTTTTCGGTCTGATTAAGCTGAGTAATAGGATTCGGCAGCTGCCAGCCAAGACGCATAACACATCTGAGTGCCACCATATCCTGTTGTGCAAGGTTGTAAATAATCTTGCCTTCGCCGTCACTGATGACCGCCTGATCAAGAACCTTGTATGTAATATCCTGTCTGATTGAGTAAACCGCCTGTGACCAGTCACCAGCAATAAGCTTTGCCTTTGCACTGTTCCACGAGCTGTTTTTCACATAGCTTACAGGCTGTCCGTAGATTGTTGACGGAGTTCCTGCAGTCAATGACGGCTGAAAAATAAGACCGCCGTTTTTGTCACGCAGACCTCTGAGTGATGATTTCAGCCCGATTTCACCGACAAAACCGCTTACATCAAAGCCGTCAGCCTCAACAAGTCCCATAACGCCGTTAATATCTTCTGCAATATCCGCACCTTCACCAAAAGTAATTGTCTTATTCTTTGCTATTGCCGAAGTTACAATTCCGTCCGGCCAGCTTGTCGGTTTATCCGTGCCGAAAAATACCGCACCATCAATAATTCTTCCGAACTCTGAAATTATAGACGGCTTGATTTCTGCCCATATATCATAGTCAGCGTCATCAAGCACAGCCTCAGGGATAGGAATAATCACCGCAATTTCCTCAGCGGTAATATATTTGTTTGTCCATGCGGCGCTTGAAACAGCTTTAAGTCCGTTGTCGCCTTCAACAAATCCGGCAACAGGCAGAGCCGACACAATCGGAAGTTTCTTCTGTTTTGATGTCATATTCGGCAGCTTACGCATAAGAGAAAGTGCCGAACTGCTGTTCAGAACCGCCGAAATAACTTCTCTCGACTGTTCGGTAGGTATAAGAGCCTCTGCATTACTTCTTGAAATAATATTTGCCATTTTCTTTTCCTCCAATTATTTAAGTTTTCCTCTTATGAGGTCATTCATTGTTACGCTTTCCGAAACCGCACCGCTCGGGTTCACAGGCTTAAACGGTTCTTTGACTTCCTTTTTCAGCACAACCGCCGGAAATTCCGCCGCCGCCGCTTTCACAGCCTCGTCAAGTCCTGTAACATTGCCTTTTTCGTCAATGCTGACATTCGTAAGGTCGATAACCTTGTTCAGCAGCTTTGTATCATATCCGTTCAATGCTTTTATCGCATAGGATATAATACTGTTTTTGGCATTCTGTTCAATTTCGGAGTTTCGTTTTTCAAGGTCAGCTATACGCTTATCAATGTCACCGAACTCCTCATTGTCTTTCATTCCAAGAACCTTTCTCAGTGCCGTTTCATAAGTTTTTACCTGTGTACTGTCAACAGGCTGTGCATTGTTGTCGGCGGTCGGTTCTGCTTTCGGTTCTTCCGTGGTTGTCGGCGGAGTGCCTTTTTCGTCAACAACCGTATTTTGTGTTTCGCTCATTTTTTCAAGCTCCTTTCAAATATAATGCAGAATTAAGAATGCAGAATGTAGAATGAAAGTGATTATGCACTTTTCAATTCTGCATTCTGCACTTTGCATTTTGAATTTAAAAAATGCAGAATTAAGAATGCAGAATGTAGAATGAAAGTGATTATGCACTTTTCAATTCTGCATTCTGCACTTTGCATTTTGAATTTAAAAAAAGCGTCCTGCACCATAAAAGTGCAGACACGCTTGTTGCATAAATATAATAGTGTTTAAAAGGTGTTTAACGCTGTTTAAAAGCGTTTAAAAATTTTTACTGGTATAATTCCATTCCTTAAAGATAAAAGCCGTTACAGGGCATTTACAGGGGTTTTAATATTCAGCACCGTTAAGAATTATATTTGCAATAGTTGCATTCATTCTGTCATTATCAAAACATTCGTCAAACGGCAATGCATAAAATTCTTCTTGAGTATAAGGTTTTGCCTTTTCCAAAAACTTTTTATACATTTCAATATCTTCCTGAGTCAATCTGCTTTTTGATATATTTGATTCCATAATTTTCAGATCCTTTTAAAACATCAGCAGAAAACTGAATGATTGTACTTTTTAATATTTCAATTTCTTTTTGAGATAAACTGTTTATGATAGATTTATCATTAACAATTTGATTAAACGAATAATCATTAAATATATTTCTTTTCTTTATATCAATCAAATAGTTTAAAAATCCATCTTGGTCATAATCAGCATTTTTTTGTATTATGTAAACAGAACCTTTATTTCCTATGACTGTAAGTATTCTCATATTTTTTCTTATTGCGAATTTAGAAATATCATCTATACTGAAAGTTTTATCACTACCATGATTATGTATTCCAATATAATATTCGTCAGGATTATCAATAGTAACACTACCAATTTTATGATCAGTTCTTGTTTCGCCAATTTGTCTCATATTTATATCATATACAGCCGATACCTCTACACCTGTATCCTCTTTTTGAGCAGTTTTTAGAAGTTGTCTATGTGCTTCTTGAAGTGCAAGATTTTGCTTTTCTGTAAATCCTTCAACTTTTACATACGGAACAGAATTTACAGTTATATCGGTTATCGCATGATAATCACCACTACTATCTTTTATTATACCACTTTCACGCTCATTTGCAAGCCTTGTAATTGTGCGACTGTCGTTTATAAGCTGTTTGTACCGCTCAGACTTTGCGTTTTTCATTCTTACAAATCCGGCAAACGATTTCGGAGCATCATCGGGGAACATAGCTTTCAGCTTTTCGTACTGTTTCAGATTTTCGTTTTTTTGCCGTTTTTCTGCCTGTTCCTTGGCATAAGCCTTGCGTTCATCATCAGAGCGGTCGTCGGTAAATTCCCTCATACTGTTCTGACTTGCCTTTTTGAGTTCCTCTGTCGTGTATGCCCTTGCCGGATAGATTGAAAACCTGTGACGGCAGTTCGGGTGTACCGTGTCATAGCCTTTTACAAGTACGGTATCATAAAGATAGGGGAATTTAAGCCTTTTTCCGTCTTTGTCTTTGTACTTGCCGTTTGCCGCCTGTTTTGTTGTCGCATATACACGCCCCTGATATTTTGCACACACGGCACAGGTCGGGCTGTGGGAAGTCATCTTTACAAGGTCATAACCCCAGTCCTTAGCCTGAACGAATTGCGAACTGTTCTGAGCCTCCGCCGTTGTTGACCGTGCCGTCATTTCTGCATACTTGCTTATCGGCATTTTCGCTCCGTTGCTGTATTCAACGCAAGTCAGATGTTCATTTTCAAAGGCTTTTGCAAGACTTTTCTGCATTTGCCTTATGGTCTGACCTGTTGTCAGCTTTTCAGCAGTCGATTCAAGCGTAATTTTCCTTACTGTGTCCTGAGTTCTTCTGCCTATCATCTTTATGGCTTTGTTGAAGTCGCCGTTTGTGTTTCGTGCAATAATCTCAATCTGCCGCCTGTTTAACCTGCTGAACATATTATATGTACGGTTTTCTCCGACCTGTGCCAACTGTTCCACAAGCTGTTGAAGTCCTGATTCGTAAAAATGCTCAATAAGCTCTGTAACACCCTTTGCGGAAGTCACCCTCAGCTTTCTGAGTTCATCATCAATCTGTTTCAGGAGTGACCTTTCATAAGCAGCAGGCGAGGACGCTCTTGCTTTTGCCTGTATGATGTCGGTCAACTTTTTCTCGGCATTGATGTATATCTGAACAAGCTGTTCGGGAGTTGTTACGAGAGTGGAGTGTGGAGAGTGGAGAGTGGAGTTATTATTCGCACCGCTCATAATTCCTCATTCCTCATTCCTGATTCCTCATTTTCCACTCCTGACTCCTCACTCCTGACTCCTAACTGTGGAGCAGTTCCCATAGTTTCGGCGGTTTCATCAGCCTCAATCATCTCGATTTCAGCGTCAGTGTCACTGTCTGAAAGACCGTCTAATTGCCTTATCGCCGACCAGCGTGAGATTGTAGCCTTGCCGCCTGTGCGGATATTCATAACATTTGCTTCTTCTGTCGGGTCAGAGGGTAAACCGTCATTCCACACAATTCCGATTTCGGACGGTTCAATACTTGCACCGTAAATGCTCGCACAAGCTGATATAATCTGCTTTATAACCCTGTCATAGCTGTTTGCGATTCTCCTCGCTTTTGCAAGCGGCGACATCATAAGCCGTCGCAGTGCTGTTCCCGATGCGGCATTGCCGGCTGAATGGGATAAGTCCCCGAACACCGCCGAACCCATTTCGGATATTGTATAAAGCTGATTTACAAGAAATTCAATCTGCTTGAAATTTGCGTCCATATTTGCGTCCCACGTCAGAAATTGCGGTGTCGGGTCTGTGTCGTTGTTACGGACATAATATTCCGCCATTTTCAGCTCCCAACGCTGTAACATATCATTGTATGTCAACGCAGATTCAGGACCCGTCATAGCAGGACTCGAAAACTTATCAAGCACCTTTGAAACCTGTGAAACTCTCACAATCAGTTCAGAAACAATACTGTC
>JAQXZA010000037.1 GCA_029226955.1 Clostridia bacterium
TCAGATTTCTTTGTCTTTCGACTTTTCTCTGTTGGCGACTTTCTTATCTTACCACTTTCAAGTTCATTTGTCAAGAGTTTTTTTAGATTTTTTTCAAAATCTTTTTTGAAGTTTTCGGAAACAATCAAGTCCGTTACTTCAATTTTTCTCTTTTTGTTTGCCCTCTCTCGTGGCGACTTGTTTATATTATCATATCGATTTCCTTTTGTCAACACTTTTTTTAATTTTTTTTCGATTTTTTTCAAAATCCGCTATTTTCCGCTGTTTTATGGCATTTAAAGCCGCTGAAAACACATATAATATACAATATGTTATTATTGTAACGGCACTGTAAACTTAATTCGTTGCAATAAACCTGTGGTCGCAACCGCAAGAATCATATTACACGCTTACTAATATATATGTATATCTTTAAAACGGAGAGTGATTTAATTGTCAAAGATTATTTTATTTTTAGCTGAGTTTGCCGTCGTACTTCTTGCAAATATATTTGTTATATTTCTCGCCTGTAATTTATAGTATCTTTATTGTTTCAATAATTACATTTTTGTTGTTGATATTTATGGTATTATATAGTAAAATGTTTTCAATCTAACCCTTGCAGTCAAATTTTTTAAAAAGGTGGTTTGTACTATGCGTAATTTCAACTATTCAGACGACAGCGTAATATCTGTACAATCTGTTCTTTCGAGAACTTCTTTTGTTACGCTTACCGTTTCTACGGCAGCATTTTCCCTTTTTGTTCTTCTTGGCTCGCTTGCGTCGGCTTTTTCCTTTCAGAAGATAAGCGTTCTTGAATCCCTTTACTATCTTTTCGGCAATGACAGCGTTATGGCGGTAAATCTCGTTGTTGGTCTGCTTGTATTTGCTGCATTCGCAATTATGACTGCGGCAATGGCAATAACACACAGCGGTTCAAAAGGCGACTCCTCCAAACTCGTCAAAGGACTTAACCTTATGCTCGGCTCACTTATTTATATGGTTATCCTTGCAAGCTGTCTTGTTATTGTTTCGCTTTCATCAATTTCAGTTACATATTATCAATCAGTTATCGGAAACAAGTTAAAAGACAGTCATTATTATACTGACTATTCAAACTCATCATTCAATTTCTTTGTATATGTATTGTTTGGTGCCGGAGCAATAACACTGATAATTGCACTTATAAGGCTCGTGCTTTCTATGCGTCGTGCAGCTCTCGGTCAGACACTTACTGCAAAAGGTGCAGGACTTGCTTTGATTTCTTCAATCGCTTGTGCGTCTTTGACAGGTATTTCATTTATAGTAAATCTTTGCAGACTTGTTATGCCCGACAGTTATATTGTTACAAATACAGATACTGCTCCTGACATAGTTTTCAATCCGTCTGTACTTATGTTGCTTATGCTGAATGTTATAATTTCGGCGGCAATGGTAGTTATACTTACTGATATTCCTGTTATAACATCTTTGTATTCATCGGAAGTACACAGAATGAACAGGTCGTTATCAAATAATATGTATTCAAACTATGCGACGAACGTTTATAATCAGACTCCGAACCGTACACCTTATACTAACCCTGTACAGCCTCAGCCTTATGTTCCCTACGGTCAGCCTTATGAGCAGTTCCACGCACAAAAACAGGCAGAACAAGCCGCAAAAAATAATTCTGACAATACTAAATCTCAGCAGAAAGCACCTGTACAACAGAATACTCCCGAAAACACTCAGACAGTTCCCTCAGATAACGGCACACAGGCTGATGACAATGGTCTTAACCTCAACAAATAAAATTATAACATAATTAACCGTTTTTCTTGATAATTGTCAGATTTACCATTATAATTAAATTAAATCTTACTTTAAAAAGGAGAATGTTAAAAATGTACACTAATCAGCCTTATCAGCAGTATCCGCCTGCTGCCGCAAACAATCCTTATGCGGATAACCCGAAATTACTCAAACAGGTTTTCACACGTCCGTCAGCTATCGGTGTTATTGTTTCGCTCGGAGTAATATTGACCATAATGCTCTACCAGTTTATCAGTTTTATTTCACATTATGCGTCAGTAAATGATACGTTAAAATCTTTCGGTTCATCTTCGACGGTTCAGGCTCAGATAGCCGCTTTACAAATGGTATTTAATATAATGATAGCAGTGTATGTCATTATTATTGTCGTTTATCTTCTGCCGTTTATCGGATTTATAATTATGTACAGCAAATCAAGAAATCTCTCAGACTCCTCATCACCAAAAGCCGGAATAACATTAAATCAGGTTTTTGCAATTATTTCACTGATTGTTGCTTCACTTCTTACACTGTTTGTAGTATTTTGTTTGTTTATTTTTTCAGCAGCCAATCAGCAGTTACAAAGTTCTTCACGTTACTATTCATCTTCTTCATCAGCCAGTTTTGGAATGGCAACTTTTGTTATGTTCTTAATGCTGGCATTTTGTGTAGTAATGATTATATGGGCAGCAAGTGCAATAAGAGCCTGTTCTGCAATGAAAAGAACTCTTGACGGTCAGGGACTTTTTATAAATGGCATTAACTCTTTCCGTGTATGCACGATTATTTCAGTAATAATTTTATGTCTGTCATTTATTTTCAGTATAATGGGTATGTTTAATTTAACAGCTCTGACAAATACGTTGTCAGGCGGCTCATCAAACCGGATAACACAATCATTAAATTCATCATTCTCATTAGACACTATAATTTCCATTATTTCTTCAATAGCTGTAATTATGCTGAATATTTTTCTTTTCGTTTTTGCCTCAGCTTATAAAAAAGCAATCAATGCCTCACGTTACAGCATATCTTACAGTGGTACAAACATTTATACTGCCAATACAAGCAACGCTACCGCTTATTATCAGAGTACATATCAAAGCCCACAGGACAATATGTCAAATCCACCTTATAATGTACAGAACTCTCAGCCGGTCAATAACTACTATGCACCCACACCGCAAAACAACAATGATCTCAATCTTGAAAAAAATCCGACTCAAACCGGCATAAACACTTCCGCACAGGAATCTGAAATAATCTGTTCTTCCTGTGGCACGAAAAATAAAAGCGGCTATATGTTCTGTCAGAACTGCGGAAACGACCTTAAATCTTCCGCTACATCACAGCAATACAATAACTCAGACCATCAGCTTAATCTTGATAAACCTGTTGCAGACAGTACACAAATTATATGCCAGTCCTGTGGCGAGAAAAACAAAAATTCCAATATGTTCTGTCAGAACTGCGGAACAAGATTAAAATAATATAATCACAGCTTTTCGGTGTTATAAAGACTCAATGCTTTATAGCACCGATTTTTTATACTGAAAATTCATTATGTTTTTCGGCTTTTTAACAAAATGGGCGGAAGTCCCCGACCTCTAAGGTCGGGGATGGATAGCCCGTCAGCCGCAAGGCTGACAGATATTTGACATAATCGGTAATTTGTGCTATCGTGATAAAAAGCAGTTTTCGGGAAGTGAAAAAGCAATGAACAAAGCTTATAAATTCAAAATATATCCGAATGAGGAACAAAAAGTTTTGTTTGCAAAAACATTCGGCTGTGTCAGATTTATTTACAACAAAATGCTTGAAGATAAAATTAAGTATTACAAAGAAACAAAACAAAAGCTGAATAATACGCCTGCACAATATAAAACTGAATTTGAATGGCTGAAAGATGTTGACAGTCTTGCTCTTTGCAATGCACAAAAACATCTTGAAAAAGCATACAGTAATTTTTTCAGAGATAAGAAAGTAGGTTTTCCGAAATTCAAATCAAAAAGAAACAGCAGAAAGAGCTATACAACAAACTGTGTCAACGGTAATATTGTGTTATCAAACGGTTTGTTGCAATTACCTAAAATTGGTCTTGTCAAAATAAAACAGCACAGAAATATTCTCGATAACTATAAACTGAAATCAGTTACAGTAAGTCAGACATCAAGCGGAAAATACTATGCAAGTATTCTTTTTGAATTTGAAGAACAAATTACTGAAAAAGAACTGCAAAGTTTTATTGGTTTGGATTTTTCTATGCACGAACTGTATGTTGACAGCAACGGAAATTGTCCTGAATATCCGAGATATTACAAACTTGCAGAAAAGAAACTCAAAAAAGAACAGCGTAAATTATCCAAAATGCAAAAAGGTTCAAATAACCGTAACAAGCAAAGAATTAAAGTTGCCAAGCTACACGAGAAAATTGCAAATCAGCGTAGAGATTTTCTGCACAAGCAGTCAAGACAGATAACCAATGCCTATGATTGCGTGTGTATAGAAAATCTTGATATGAAAGCAATGTCAAAAGCATTACATTTTGGCAAATCCGTTGCCGATAACGGCTGGGGAATGTTCACAACATTCCTGAAATACAAACTTGAAGAAGTAGGCAAAAAACTTATTCAGGTTGATAAG
>JAQXZA010000038.1 GCA_029226955.1 Clostridia bacterium
ACAAGCAAATATGTTTTACAATACTCCTCGTATGCATTACAAAAGTCATCTACATCACAAAATATTGCTAATAGTTCTTCCATGAAAATCTGTCCTTTCTTTTGGTTAGTGTTTGCTGGGTAACTTCATTATACCAAATTCAGGGCAGATTTTCTTCTTTTTTCTTCTATTTTTTCATCGAACTCACGTTAACATACATACTTGACAAAATATACATTGTGAAATATAATAAAATTATACAAAATATCTTATAGGAGAGTGCTATTTATGGATATGTATAACAATATGCAAAACAGTTCAACCGTTTACAGAGCGTCAGGAAATGCCTATCAGTATGTTGTACTTCAAGTTGTGCTTAAAGAACAGTTTTGGGGTACAGGTTCGGGCAACCTTACCGAACTTGAAAGCGTCATTAACCAACAGGCAAGTCAGGGTTACAGATTACATACTATAACTACTGCTAACGGCGGCAGTAAAGGCTTTATGGGCGGCGACAGAATACAGGCAACAATGGTTTTTGAAAAAATAGTATAAAATAAAACGGAAAGCCTTAAAAAGACTTTCCGTTTTGTTTTTAAAGTTCGTTTGACGGGGTTGCAACGTCTTTCGGACGGTTGATTTTTTCGTCGTCACCAAAGAAAATATTATACCATACAAGGAAAACATAGATTGTCCAAACTTTACGACTGTTATCATCTTTGTTCTGGAAATGTTCGTCAAGATATGAAACGAGCAAATCAGTATTAAAGAATTTTTCGGCTGTCGGTGACTTGAACATCTCTTTGACTACATTGTAGTATTTTTCATCTCTCAGCCATACTCTTGTCGGAACAGGGAAACCGAGTTTTTTCTTTTCGGCTGTTGCTTTTGGAAGATGACGCAAAGCTGCCTGACGCATAGCATATTTTGTTGTGCCGTGTGCAATACGGTATTTTGTAGGAATAGTACGGGCAACTTCAAAAACCTTTTTGTCAAGGAACGGAACACGCAGTTCAAGAGAGTTTGCCATACTCATACGGTCAGCTTTGAGGAGAATGTCGCCGACCATCCAAAGATTTATGTCAAGATACTGCATTTTTGTTTCTTCATCATAGTTTTTTACACGGTCATAGTATTTTTTGCATAAATCCTGAGGACGTGTAACAATGGAATTATCTTTGAGGAGAAGTTTCTTTTCTTCATCATCATACATAAAGGCATTGCCGATGAATTTGTCTTCTGTTTTTCTTGCACCACGCATAATGTAGCCTCTGCCCTTGATGTGCGGCCATTTTTTAGCTTTTCTTGCAAGTGCGTAACGTACTTTTTCGGGAACAAGTTTCTGATATGTCTTGAATACGTGCGGTTCGTTATATACGGTATATCCGCCGAACAGTTCGTCTGCACCCTCGCCCGAAAGTACAACCTTTACATATTGACTTGCAAGTTTTGAAACAAAGTACAATGCAATACAGGACGGGTCTGCAAGCGGCTGATCCATCTGATACTGTACTTTTGGAACAGCGTCCCAAAATTCTTCCGAACTGATAAGGTGAGTATGGTGTTCAACGCCGATTTCTTTTGAAAGATTTTCTGCCCAGCTTATTTCGTTGTACTTTTCGCCAAAGTCAAAACCAACGGTAAATGTCTTTTGGTCGGCAAAGTATGTTGAAACATAGCTTGAATCAACACCGCTTGAAAGGAAACAACCGACTTCAACGTCACTGATTTTATGTGCATTTACCGAATCTTCAAAAGCATTTTCGATATTGTCAACAGCCTGTTCGATAGTAAGACTTTGGTCAGGTTCAAATGTAGCTTCAAAATATCTTGTTGTAGTAACCTTGCCGTCCCTGAACCACATATAATGTCCCGGTAAAAGACAATAAATCCCCTCAAAGAACGTTTCAGGCGGCACAACATACTGGAATGAAAGATAATTGTCGAGTGCTTTGTAATTGAATTTCTTTTTGTATTTCGGAAATTCAAGAATACTTTTTATCTCTGAACCGTAAACCAGTTCGCCGTCAATTACTGCATAGTGCATAGGTTTTATGCCGAAGAAATCTCTTGCAATAAAAATAGAACCGTCTTTTGTGTTGTATATTGCAAGACCGAACATACCACGGAGTCGGTTAAGCATTTTTTCGCCCCATTGTTCAAATGCGTGTACAAGAACCTCAGAGTCGGTATTAGTATAGAATTTGTGTCCGAGTTCTATGAGTTCTTTTCTCAAATCCTTATAGTTATAAATTTCGCCGTTAAACATAAGCACAAGAGTTTTGTCCTCGTTGTAAATCGGCTGATGACCGCTGTCAAGGTCAATAATACTGAGTCGGCGGAATCCCATAGAAATACGATTGTCCGTGTAATAACCAAAGCTGTCAGGACCACGGTGAGTAATAACATCTGTCATATTTTCAAGGACTTTATCTCTGTCAACTATTTCGCCTGTAAATCCACATAATCCACACATATTTTTTCGCCCCTTATAAAATTCCTTTTGATTTTCTGATAAAACATTATAACATAGATTTTAGCATAATAAAAGCCAAGTTTCAACAGCAAATAAAAACAATTTGTTGCAAAAACCGTTGACAAATGCCGCAAAAAATTGTAATAATGATATATAAGAAGTCTGTCTTATTTTGCGGACAATTATTATAAATCAAATTATACGGATAGTATAATTTACTCAATGTATTATATTCAGGAGATGATATTATGTCAAAGTATGCTAATCCACATAATTTATGGGCAATATTATTATTTTTGTCTGTATCTTTAATGTTGATTTTTGGACTTATGGGATTACAAAATATGATAAAGTATAAAGATTATGTTGATGTAGAAGCTGTGGTTGTGAAAAGTGGTAATGACACTGAAACAGTAAATTACATATATAATGAAAAGGTATACACAGCAGTATTACAGTTATGGGGATTGGGAGAACATTATTATAAAGAAAAAATTTTTATAAAATGCAATCCTGATAATCCCGAAGAAACAAACGGTAGTGATTATCCGGCACATAAACATATATATGTTGCCGGTTTGTTTTTGGTATTGTCGCTTGTTTTCGCTGTTTTACTGGCAAGGGAAGGAACTGTGACAAAAGAAATAATGTAACGAAAGATAATGTTTGAAAATTAAACAGAAAAATCCCCTCGCAAATGTTTTTGAAAATTTGCAAGGGGATTTATTTTTTATAGTTTGAAAATTATTTCTTTACGATATTTTCAATACGCTGTGCAAGGCTCTTGCTGTCAAGACCAAATTCCTCGATAAGACCAAGAGCGGGACCACTGTGACCGTAAATATCTTCAATACCTATTCTTGTTACAGGTACAGGGCAGTTTTCGCTTGTTACAGAACATACAGCCTCGCCGAGTCCACCGATTATGTTGTGTTCCTCAACGGTGATAATTCTGCCTGTTTCCTTTGCGGCTTTGATTATGATGTCCTTGTCAATAGGCTTGATTGTGTGCATATTTATAAGTCTTGCGTTAATGCCCTTTTCTTCAAGTGCTTTAACGGCTTTGAGAGCCTCATATACAACAAGACCTGTTGCAATAACGGTAACGTCATTGCCCTCGTGGAGTGTTATGCCCTTGCCGAGTTCAAATGTGTAGTTTTCGGGGTCATTAAAGCTGTCTATTGCAAGACGTCCGAGTCTGATATATACAGGACCGTTATATTCGTAAGCGGCTTTTACAGCGGCTGTCATTTCGTAGTGGTCAGCCGGGTTAAGAATAACCATACCCGGAATTGTTCTCATAAGGGCTATATCCTCACAGCACTGATGTGTTGCACCGTCCTCACCGACGGAAATACCGGCGTGTGAACCGGCAATTTTTACATTAAGGTGCGGATAGCCGACAGAGTTTCTTATCTGTTCGTAAGCACGACCCGTTGCGAACATTGCGAATGATGCGGCAAAAGGAACTTTTCCGGCGGCTGCAAGACCGGCAGCAACGCCTATCATATTACCCTCGGCAATACCGCAGTCAAAGAAACGGTCAGGATATGCTTTTTTGAATATTTCGGTTTTTGTTGCGGCCGCAAGGTCAGCGTCAAGAACTACTATGTCGGAGTGTTCCTTTGCAAGTTCACAGAGTGCAAGACCAAAACTTTCTCTTGTTGCGATTTTTTTACTTTCTGCCATTATTTTTCTGCCTCCAATGCTTTAAGCTGTGCGTTAAGCTCGTCCATAGCTGCCTGATACTGTTCTGCATTAGGTGCTTTTCCGTGCCAGCCTACCTGATTTTCCATATATGAAACGCCCTTGCCCTTAATTGTTGTGGCAATAATGGCGGTTGGTTTGCCCTTGATTGTTTTTGCTTTGTTTAATGCGGTTTCGATTTCTTCAAAGTCATTACCGTTAATTTTGATAACTTCAAATCCGAAAGCCTCGAATTTCTTGTCGAGCGGTTCAAGACCGGCAACTTCATTTACATTTCCGTCAATCTGCAAACCGTTAAAGTCAACAATAACACAGAGATTGTCAAGATTATGGTGAGAAGCAAACATACAAGCCTCCCATACCTGACCTTCTTCACATTCGCCGTCGCCGAGCATTGTATATACTCTGTAAGAAGCGTTGTCGAGTTTTCCTGCCAGTGCCATACCGCAAGCGGTTGAAATACCCTGTCCGAGTGAACCCGAACTCATATCAATACCGGGTGTGTGTTTCATATCAGGGTGTCCCTGTAACATAGCACCGATATGACGGAGTGACTTTATTTCGTCTGTCGGGAAAAATCCTTTGAGTGCAAGTGCGGCATAAAGTCCGGGACAGCAGTGACCTTTTGACAGTACAAAGCGGTCACGTGACGGATCCTTTGGATTCTTTGGATCGACATTCATTTCTTTGAAATAGAGGTAGGTAAATAAATCAGCGGCAGAAAGTGATCCGCCCGGGTGACCCGATTTTGCGTTAAATACTCCCTCAATAGTCCATTGTCTTACTTTACAGGCAGTTTTTTTCAGTTCCAAAAGTTCTTGATTGTTCATTCTGATTTCGTTCCTCCGATTCAAGATAATTTGAATGTAGTTTATACAAAATACCGAATATTTTTACGGTTAAGATTATAACACAACCGTATTTATCGATACTTCTTTAAAAGAAAAAAGGCAAAGCCAATAAAATCAATTTTTATTTTTTGTCAGTTTTTTTGTTGTTATTGTTTGTTGATGGCTTGTTGTTTGCGGAATGTCTTGGCTGAGCCTTAACAGCGTTTTTTGTATGAACCGTTGTGGCAATGACAAACACGATAGCCGCAACACCAACAGTTATAAGTACAAGTCCGATAAGCAGATATATCCACGTATCGTTAGAATCGTTGGAAGTGTCTGGATTATCCTTTATGCTTTTGAAGTCACCGTCATCTGTTGTACTTGTGGAACTGTTTTTGTCAGTGCTTGTATGGAAGGTTGAGTTAAGATTTTCTTCGACCTTTTTCCAGTCCTCTGATGTGAGTTCAGAGGTATCTATTGATGACAGGGATACCTGACTGCTTTCCGCACTGACTGTTGACGGCTCATAGTAGTTGCCGTATTCGTCATATTCGGCATTAGCCATAATACCTGTCGCCATAATCAATGTTATTATTACACTGAAAAGTACAAAGATACTTGCTTTATTTTTTTTATTCATAATTTTTTAGTTCCTTTCGGATATTAAATCATCAGAAACATAAATTTCCGTCCGAATTTTATAATATCATAAAACAACGCCATATTACAACATTATATTGAATTTTTCTGCAATTTTTTGAAATTAAATTTCGTGAAAAATCTGTGAAATATGAATATTGTATTGCAATCAGCTATACAATATATTATAATAAAGTCAGAAAGGTTGGTGCTTGATATGTCAACAAAAAGTGCGAATGTAACAGCCCGTGTACAGCCCGAGATTAAACAGCAGGCGGAGGCTATTCTTGAAAAAATCGGTTTGCCGGTTTCTGTGCTTATAGATACCTTATACAGACAGATTATTATGACCGGCGGTGTGCCATATTCTCTTACTGTTCCGCAATTTCCCGTCAGGGACAGTATGACGGACGAACAGTTTAATCTGATTATGGAAAAAGGCTACAAACAGGCAAAAAACGGTCAGACAATGTCGGTTGATGAAGCCTTTGCAAAAATAAACGAGGAAATATGACGTATGGAGTACAAAGTAAAACTTACACCTCAGGCGGTTGAGCAGATACAACAAACTGTTTCATATATTTCTCATAATTTACTTGAACCTGAAACAGCAAAACGCTGGTCGGTTCTTCTGAAAAAAGAAATTAACTCTTTGAATTTTATGCCGCAAAGATTTCCGCTGACGGAAGAAGAACCCTGGCACTCTTACGGAATACGCAAAATGACCATCAAAAATTTCCTTGTTTATTACCTGATTGATGATGATAAAAAACAGGTTTCAATCACAGCCGTTATCTACGGACGGCATAATCAGATAAATGCCTTGCTTGATTTATCGTTATAACAACTACTAAAAGGAGTCGAAAATCGGCTCTTTTTTAATTTTACATTAAAATATTGAGTATTTCTTCAAAGCAAACGCCCTCTTGTGACGGAATGTTCATATCGTCTGAAAGTTTTATTGCACGGCTGACAAAATCAGCAGCTTTTTTTACGGAAGTGATAAGGTCTGTTCCGTTTACTGCGTCAGCGGCAATTATTGAGGCGAAAACATCACCTGTACCCGCACGTTGTTGTCCGGCATTATCGTTTTTTAAAAGACAGTATTTACCACTGTTTTCATAGACAAAGTTGGAGATATGTTTTCCGTCGTTTATGCCTGTTATGATTATGTTTTTGCAACCAATAGAATGAAGTTTTTGTGCAATTTCAAGGAGTGAATGTTCGTCTGAGATGTTTTCACTGTACGGAGTGCCAGAGAGAATACAAGCCTCAGTAATATTTGGTGTGATTATATCCGCAAGCGGTACAAGGTCTTTCATACGCTGACAAAGTTCATCATTATATGTTGCATAAGTACAGCCGTTGTCGCCCATTACAGTGTCGATTATTACGGTTGTATTTTTATTTGAAAAATGCTTTATAAAATCGGTAACAATCTGAATTTGTCGTACAGAACCGAGAAATCCTGTGTAAATTCCGTCAAATCTAAGACCTAATTTCTGCCATTTTGAGTAGTAAATCTGCATTTTGTCGGTGTAATCATCAAAATAATAGTCGCTGTATCCCGTATGATTTGAAAAAACAGCCGTAGGCAATGCACAACATTCTATTTTCATAGCCGAAATTATAGGAAGTGACACTGTCAGCGAACACCGCCCGAATCCCGAAAAATCATTTATTACCGCCATTTTCTTTTGTCTTTTCAATGAATATATACACCGCCGTTCTTTTGAAATTCCGTTTATATAATAGTATAAGTTTATTTTTGTGTCAAGAATATTCAAAATGTGACATAATAAAAACTGTACACTGAAATTTTGCGTAAACTGGTTATTTCAATATGTACAGGTGTGCGGTATTATTTTAGGTTGTAAAATATTATTTTTAGCGAGGGACTTATAATGGAAAGAAATAAAACTCAGGAACATTTGAAAAACCTTATCCTTGCGGCACTTTTTGCGGCAATGGTGTATGTGCTTACGGCATTTCTGAAAATACCTACACATCAGGGTTATATTCATATCGGTGACGGAATGATATATCTTGCCGCTTCACTTTTGCCTATGCCTTATGCAATGGCGGCTGGTGCAATAGGTGCAGGACTTTCAGATTATCTTTCGGGTTATGCAATGTGGGTATTGCCGACTGTTATTATTAAGGCTGTTACAGTTCTTGCTTTTTCAAGAAAAAAAGATACAGTTATCAATGTCCGTAATCTTATCGGTATAGTTCCGGCAATTATCATTTGCGTTGGCGGATATTATCTTGCGTCGGGCATTATGTACGGTGATTTTGGTGCGGCTCTTGCTGATATTCCTACAAATCTTATTCAGGGTGTTGCAAGTGCTGTGTTGTTTGTATGCCTTGGATTTGCACTTGACCGTATGAAATTCAAAAAGAAATTTCTTTCAGTTAATACATCAGGCGACAAGAAAACAGCTTAAAATATTTATTCGATAAGAAAATTCTCAAAAGACATCTGTACACAAAAGCAGATGTCTTTTTCTGTATAATAAAAATAAAAAATTTGAATTTGATAATGAGTAAAAAAGAGTAAAAATGAGAAAACAAAAGAAAAATTGAGTTTATTAAATGCTAAATTAAAAATTTTCAAAAAAGTGTTGACTTCCTGTAAAAACTGTGTTATTATCTATCTTGCGACTCATAAGTACATACAAAAGTGTGTGCTTGAATAATATAAAAAATATTTCAGGGAGGAATTACGCTATGTCAACTTATATGGCAAAAGCAGGCGAAGTTGAACGCAAGTGGTATGTTATTGATGCAGCAGGCAAGCCGCTTGGTCGTGTAGCCGTTCAGGTTGCTGATCTTCTTCGTGGAAAAAACAAACCGACATTTACACCTCACGTTGATTGCGGTGACTTCGTTATCGTTACTAATGTAGAAAAGGCTGTTCTTACAGGCTCAAAGGCTACAAAGAAGTTCTATTATCATCACACAGGATATGTAGGACATATGAAAGCTGTAAGATATGATACTCTTATGGCTGAAAAGCCGGAACTCGCTCTTGAACTCGCTGTTAAGGGTATGATTCCTGACAACACAATCGGACGCAAGGCTCTTACAAGACTTCACATCTACAAGGGCAGTGAACACAAACATCAGGCTCAGCAGCCAATAGTTCTTGAATAATAGGGAAGGAGGCAACATTTTATGTACGATAAGACACCATATTTTTACGGAACAGGCAGAAGAAAAAGTTCTGTTGCAAGAGTAAGACTTTACAAGGGTACAGGCAAGGTTACAATCAACGACAGAGATATTGACGATTATTTCGGTCTTGAAACACTTAAACTCATCGTTCGTCAGCCTCTCGTTCTCACAGCAACAGAGGGACAGTTTGACGTTGTATGCAGAGTTGCAGGCGGCGGCGTTACAGGTCAGGCTGGTGCTATCCGTCACGGTATTTCCCGTGCATTGCTCCAGTATGATTCTGAAAATCTTCGTCCAAAGCTTAAAAAAGCCGGATTCCTTACACGTGACCCACGTATGAAGGAAAGAAAGAAATACGGTCTTAAAGCTGCACGTCGTGCACCACAGTTCAGCAAAAGATAATAAACAGTCAAATAACACAAACTATAAAATCCCCGAAAATGCGATATTTTCGGGGATTTTCTTTATTTTTAATTTTACAAAAGTTCTATGAAAATCTATGAAATTTTATCCGTTAGTAACAGGTTAGTAACAGGTTAGTAACACGAAAAATATTGTCTTGTGCAAGACTTTTGTTGACTTGTGCAAGACAATATTTTCTGAAAAACAGCCGGTAGAGAAAAATTCCCTACCGGCTTTAATTTATTCAGTACAATGTGCTATAACTGCTTTTCTTACTTCCAACTTTGTTCTACAATGCGTCTTTGAACCGTCTTTGAAGATGATGTCATAACCGTCATGTGTATTCCCTGTCAATGACATTATTTGTTCCCTGTTCTTTTCGGCAATCTGCATTGTGTCAAACATTCCTTCTTGGTCTTTTCGTATCAGGTCTTGTAAGTATGCGTTGATTGACATTCCTTTTTCAGATGCAAGCGTTTTGATAATGTCTTTCATTCCCTTTGGCACTACAAGATGTATTCTTTCATAATGATCCTTGTAAAACTGTTGTTTATATTCGTTTCTGTTCACGTTATAAAAAATATTAAAAACAATAAAATTTATAAAAGATTTTATTAAAAATATTTTTCTTTATTGTTCAACATAGTTTAAGCTATGTTTACTACAAACGGGTGCAACGCACACCCTCTACCCCATTTGATTGGGAATA
>JAQXZA010000039.1 GCA_029226955.1 Clostridia bacterium
ATTCCCAATCAAATGGGGTAGAGGGTGTGCGTTGCACCCGTTTGTAGTAAACATAGCTTAAACTATGTTGAACAATAAAGAAAAATATTTTTAATAAAATCTTTTATAAATTTTATTGTTTTTAATATTTTTTATAACGTAATATAGTATTATTACTTTAAAAATTTTTACAGGAGGAAAGAATGATGAACAGAAAAAAAGCACTTTCTGTTATATTGACTCTTGCTTTGGCAGCGTCTGTTGTATCGTTTTCGGGCTGTAAAGGTGCAACAACCTATGTAAACGGACAGGTATCACAAATCAGCGAACAGCCACAGGAATCTACCGTTGAATCAACCGTAGAATCTTCTCAGACACCGGAAGAAAGCTCTGAACCGTCACCTGCAACGGAAAACACAAACTATAACCTTACCGACAGCATAAAGGACGGTGTTATTCTTCACGCTTGGAGCTGGTCATTCAATACAATAAAGGACAGTATGGCTGATATTGCCGCAGCCGGCTATTCAACAATACAGACTTCACCCGCAAATAAATGTATAGAGGGCGGCAACGGCGGTATGCAGCTTATGGGCGAGGGAAAATGGTATTATCATTATCAGCCTACCGACTGGACAATCGGCAATTATCAGCTTGGCACAGAAGACGAATTTAAGGCTATGTGTGATGAGGCTGAAAAATACGGTATCAAAATCATTGTCGATGTTGTTCCTAACCACACAACACCGTCAACAGACGCAGTGTCCGAAAATCTCATAAATGCTGTCGGCGGTGCAGATAAACTTTACCACAAGAACGGCAAAAAAGATATTACAAATTACAGCAACCGTCTTGAATGTACAACAGGTGCAATGGGTGGTCTGCCTGATGTCAATACGGAAAATCCGGCTTTTCAGGATTATTTTATAAAGTATCTCAATCAATGTATTGCTGATGGTGCTGACGGTTTCAGATATGACACGGCAAAGCATATTGCACTCAGCGACGACCCACAGGAAGACAGTTCACTTAAAAACAATTTCTGGGAAAATGTGACAACAAAAATCGACAAAGCAGACACAATATTCAACTATGGTGAGGTTCTTCAAGGCGACAATGACAGAGTTGCCGACTACATAAAGGCAATAGGTCACACAACCGCAAGTTCCTATGGTGCGGCTCTCCGCTCATCTCTTTCAACAGGAAAACTCAATGCCGAAAGTCTTTCCGACCTTAAAGTCGGCGGAAGTACAGACGTTGTAACGTGGGTAGAATCTCACGACAATTACGCAGACGGTTCATCTCTCAAACTTACAGACAAAAAACTTATTGAGGGCTGGGCAGTAATTGCCGCATCAGGAAACGGCACACCACTGTTCTTTGACAGACCGTTTGAGGCTGACTCAGATAAACAGTGGGGTACAATGAACCGCATAGGTGCTGCCGGAAGTACGCTATACAAAGACAAAAACGTTGCCGCTGTAAACCATTTCAGAAATGCAATGGTTGGCGAGGACACAAAAATGACAAATCCCGACACCGAAAAATCTGTTCTCATAATTTCAAGAGGTTCAAAGGGTGTTGTAATCGTAAATACAGGCAGCAAGGAATATTCCCTCAATGCTGACACAACCCTTGCAGACGGTACATATACAGACCGTGCAAATGACGGTGCTGAATTTACCGTTTCGGGCGGAAAAATTACAGGCACTGTTTCGGCAGAGGGAATTGCAGTTCTATATAATGACGGATATGTTGCCCCTGTTTCAATGCCGACAGTTTCAGTAGAAACAGACTCTTTCACAACATCAGAGGACAGCGTATCGGTTGTACTTCACGCAAAGGATTCATCAAAGAATACATATTCCGTTGACGGCGGTTCAGAAGCGGAATTTTCTGACGGCGACAGCATAACGGTAAACGTTTCCGACTCAACCGCACTTAAAGTCAGTGCAACAAACGACAACGGTCTTACAAGCACAATGACATACTATTTTACAAAGTCGTCATCAAATAAATCAGGTTCGTCTGTTTCATTCAAAAAGCCGTCAGACTGGGGCGACAAGATTTACGCATATATTTATGACGAAACCGTAAAACCGACTGAACAAAACGCTGAATGGCCCGGTGAAGAAATGACCAAAAATGCTGACGGTACATATTCATACACCCTGTCAAAAGACTGGTCTTCGGCACTGATTATCTTCAATGACGGTGCAAAACAGTATCCCGCCGCTATGGAACCCGGTGCAAAACTGGTTGCCGGTCAGACATATACAGCACAATAATATTTCGTTTTTCCTATAAATTCATTTAATAAAACGGGCATAAGTTCAGAACATCAGAGTTCGGAAACTTACGCCCGTTATTTTTTTGATACATTTTCGTTCTTATCTTTTTTCTGTTCTTGAAGATACCTCGAAACCGCAATAGCCTTACTGTCGTTTACAAGATTTTTTGTGTGCTGTACAATGCTTTCGGGACTTTCTTTCATTCCTGTTGTAATCCATCTTATTATGCCGCCTGAAATTCCGCAAGAATAAAACTCCGAAAGGAATTTTTTGTCTGCGTCATCAATAAAATATCCCTTTGATATTCTGTCTATCACTTCGTTGAATATCTCCTTGCTTATGCAAAAAAGATAGTTGCGAAATTCGTTGCCGTATTCGGTGTTGAGGGCGTTCATATAGAACTTTGCGTCGTTTTTTATTACAATAAGCATTTCAAGAACCTTGTCACTCCAATTATCGAATGTAACTTCATCAGCATTATCGGCAAGAATGGATATTACATCATTATAAAAAATCCAGTTCAGAAGTTCATACTTATCCTGAAAATGATAATAAAAAGTCTGTCGGTTAAGACCACAGGCAGATGTTATATCAGCTATTGTAATTTTTTCAAACGATTTTTTCGCCATAAGCCTTTTGAAAACGTCGGCAATCGCTCTTTTTGTAATATTTGATTCAGACATATTTTCCCCTCGTATATTCAGCACTTCTATCAGAATTTTATATTCTGCATTATAGCACAAAAATCCCTGAATCTCAACATCTTTATTTACATAAACATTGACAATACAAGTTACAAAAATGTATAATAGAAAAAACTTTGCATTTTAAAGGAGATTTTAAAAAATGGCTATTCTTGTAACAGGTGGTGCCGGATATATCGGAAGTCATACCTGTGTTGAACTTCTCAACAGCGGTTATGATGTTGTTGTTGCTGATAACTACTACAACAGCGTTCCTGAGGTTCTCAACAGAGTTGAAAAAATTACCGGCAAAGCACTCAAAAAATATGAATGTGACATACGTGACCGTGAGGGTCTTGAAAAAATATTCACCGAAAACAAAATTGACGCTGTAATTCATTTTGCCGGTCTTAAAGCTGTCGGCGAGTCAACAAAACTCCCTCTCCTCTATTTTGAAAACAATATTTCAGGCAGTATTGTACTGTTTGAAGTTATGCAGAAATTCAACTGTAAAAAGATTGTTTTCAGTTCATCAGCAACTGTTTACGGAAACAATCCCATTCCGTACAAAGAAGATATGATTACAGGTGATGTCAGCAGTCCTTACGGCAGAACAAAGCACTTTATTGAGCAGATTCTCGGTGATGTCTATACATCAGATAATGAATGGAGTATTTCACTTCTTCGTTATTTCAACCCGATTGGAGCCCACGAAAGCGGACTTATCGGTGAAGACCCCAACGGTATTCCTAATAACCTTATGCCTTATATTTCAAGGGTTGCAATCGGAAAGTTACCTCAGCTTACTGTTTTCGGCGGCGACTACGACACAAAAGACGGCACTTGTATTCGTGACTATATTCACGTTGTTGACCTTGCAAAAGCTCATCTCTGTGCCGTAAAGAAAATCCTCAGCACAACAGGAATAGAGGCTTACAACATTGGTACAGGCACAGGTTACAGCGTTCTTGATATTATTCACGCATTTGAAAAGGCAAGCGGCAAAAAACTCAACTATGTTATCGGTGACCGCCGTCCCGGTGACCTTCCGGCTTTCTATGCTGACGCTACAAAGGCAAACACGGAACTCGGTTGGCACGCTGAATATGGTATCGATAAAATGTGCCTTGACACGTGGAACTTCCAGCTTAAAAACCCCGACGGCATTAAGTGATTTTTAAGAATAATTATCAGCATAACTATGACGAAAATCTGTCCTTGTTTAAGACGGATTTTCGTTTTTCTGATTTATTATTCGACATTATATACGATTAAAATAACATTTTGGAGGATAAAAACAATGGCAACAAAAAAATCTGTAAAATCCGTAGAACCGAATATTGCAGATTTGGCAAACGGTTGGCTAAAAAGCTATAAATTAGATTACAAACTGGAACAGGAATCTTTAAATACAGAAATAGACCAAGCTCTTAACAATTACTATTCAAAAAAAGGCGGTTCAGGCGGTAACAGACCTGATGCTAAATTGTTGATTAAAGATTGCTATGGAAAAGATTTTCCTGTACTTATCGAATATAAAGGCTACAAAGATAAACTTGTAAAAACAAAAGACGGTCAGATAGTAAATAAGACAAATAAAAACGAATACGACTTTAACGCTATTAACTCTTTTGCTGTTAATGGTGCTGTACATTACGCAAATGCTATTTTGCAATACACAACTTACACTGATGTCATTGCCATAGGAATGACAGGTTACAAAGATAATGACAAGCTAAAATACGATATTGGTGTATATTTAGTATCTAAAAGTAACTATGGTGTAGGTCAGGAAATTGCAAAATACAGCGACTTTTCATTTTTGAAAACTGAAAATCAATCAGAATTTTTTGAAAAAATAAAAAGTCTTTCGCTTACCGATGAAGAAAAAGAAAAGATTAAGCAAAAACGTGAAGAAGAAATTGACATAAGTCTTACAAAACTTAACAATGACATCTACAACAACGAAAAAGGTTTATCAGAAAGTGACCGTGTGTATATTGTTGTTGCAACAATTATGGCAACATTGGGAGTAGAAGACCCTAAAAATCCCGTTAAGCCTTTGGATAAATCCGAACTGCACTCTTCAAATGAAGACGGCAACAAAGACGGTGACATAATTCTCAGAAAAATAAAATCTTTCCTTAAAACAAAGAAAATCCCTCAGAAAAAACAGGAAACGATTTTGCGAACATTAGAAAATGTCATTACTGCTGATAATCTCAATAAAGTTGAAAACGGCGAAACACAAATAAGACGTATCTTTAATAAAATTGTAGATGACTTGGGTATTTATTATAAAATCGGATTGACAACAGATTTTACAGGCAAACTGTTTAATGAAATGTACCGTTGGCTCGGTTTTACACAAGACAAACTTAATGATGTTGTACTTACACCACCGTATGTTGCAACACTTCTTGTAAAACTGGCAAGGGTAAATATGGACTCTTATGTATGGGACTTTGCAACAGGTTCTGCCGGCTTGCTTGTTGCGGCTATGAACGAAATGCTTATTGACGCAAAGAATAAAATTCAGTCACCTGATGAATTTAATGCTAAATCAGCACATATAAAAGCTAAACAACTGTTAGGACTTGAAATTTTGTCGAGTGTATATATGTTGGCGGTTTTAAATATGATACTTATGGGTGACGGCTCATCAAATATTATTAACGATGACTCACTCAAAAATTTTGACGGTAACTATGGTTTGACTGATGAAAATAAAAAATTTCCCGCAACCGCTTTTGTTCTTAATCCGCCACGTTATAAAAAATATTAAAAACAATAAAATTTATAAAAGATTTTATTAAAAATATTTTTCTTTATTGTTCAACATAGTTTAAGCTATGTTTACTACAAACGGGTGCAACGCACACCCTATATCCCATTTGATTGGGAAT
>JAQXZA010000040.1 GCA_029226955.1 Clostridia bacterium
AAATGTTACAAATTCAAAAATTAAGCAAAGGAAGATAAAAATTACTACTCCTCGTGAAAGTGATTTCAGACGCTGAAACCCGCTTGTATTCGGGCTTTGGCGTCTGTTTTTGCCTTTTTAACTGTCAAAGATGGGATTATAAATGATATTTTGCCTTTTGTCAAGGGATTTTTTAAAATTTTTTATTTTTTATGATTTGTTTTTTTGTTTTCGGGCGGTTCTTTTGATACAGAATACTCCGAATGCAAATATATATTATAAATATTATCAAGAATGGTATCAATTTCATCTTTTTTATTTGTTACACAGCTATCATCAATAATGGCGGTGCATTTGCCTGATTGTTTTCTCATAACAATAGCCATAAAATCAACCCCTGTCATATTTTATGAAAAAGGGGCTTGTCGGTTTACGAAAAATTGTAATGAATCAAATCAAAACCCCGTATTTATTAGGGTATAAATCTTTAAGACTGATATGGGTGAAATTTTATGGCATACTGTATTTATTTGCGTAAATCAAGGGCAGACGCTGAGGCTGAAATGCGTGGCGAGGGTGAAACTCTTGCAAGACACGAAAAAACACTTACAGAGCTTGCAAACCGTATGAAACTTAAAATTTCAAAGATATATCGTGAAATTGTCAGCGGTGAAACAATAGCCGCAAGACCTGAAATGCAGAAACTTCTTGCAGATGTAAGCAGAAAAATGTGGGACGGTGTTCTTGTAATGGATATAGACCGTCTTGCAAGAGGTAACAGCATTGACCAGGGAATTATTTCACAGACATTCCGTTTTGCCGGTACGAAAATTATAACACCGCTTAAAATATACGACCCGAATAATGAATTTGATGAGGAATATTTTGAGTTTGGTTTGTTTATGAGCCGCCGTGAATATAAGACAATCAACCGCCGCTTACAGCGTGGAAGAACCGCAAGCGTAAAAGAGGGAAAATATGTCGGCAATAAAGCACCCTATGGTTACGAAAGAGTAAAACTAAGTAATGATAAGGGTTACACGCTTAGTATTGTTGAACAACAGGCAGAAGTGATACAGAATATTTTTGAATGGTACACCGTCGGAAAATTGCAGACAGACGGCACAAGAAAACATATAGGAACTTCACTTATTGCACGTGAACTTAACAGCCGTAATATAAGCTCATACACAAACGGAGTATGGACATCTTCAACCGTGCGTGATATACTCATAAATCCTGTATATATCGGCAAAATCCGTTGGAATCGCCGACCTGAAATTAAAAAAATGATTAACGGAAAAGTTGTAACTCAACGTCCACGGTCAGATGATTATATTTTATGCGACGGTTTGCACAGCCCGATTATAAGTGAAGAAACCTTTGAACTTGCCGCTGAAATTATGAATAAAAACGCAAAACGTCCCATAAGAAATGACAAAACAGTTCTTAACCCTCTTGCAAGTCTTGTTATATGTCAGAAATGCGGCAGAAAAATGCAAAGACGACCGCTTGCAAAAAATCCCGATATGCTTATTTGTCCCGAACCGACCTGTGATAATCATTCAGCATATTTACATTTTGTTGAAAAAAGCGTAATAAACATAATGAAAAGCTGGACAGAAAATTATACTATTGAAAAGCGAAAAAATTGTAATATTCTTGCCGATAATATCGACAGTTACAAAAAAGAACTTGCGGCGGTTATCAAGTCGGAAAACACATTGAAAAATCAACTTGACAGGGCATACGAGGCTTTTGAAACGGGTATATATGATTCAGACACATTTAAAATGAGGTGCAGTTCAATAAAAGAACGCTTGTCAAATATTCAGTCACAAAAAGATGAAATAACAAAAGCTATTGAACAGGATAAAATCAATCAGAATAATATCAACAACTCAATTCCGACCGTTAAGAAAATTACAGATATATATTATACTCTCAAAAATCCACAGCTTAAAAACAGCTTTTTAAAAGAAATCATAGACCATATAACTTTCAGAAAAGCTGTATATGGACATGGTCACGAGGACGAATTTGAAATAACTGTTTATCCGAAAATTCCAGGAATATAATTTGTTGATTTTTGTATTTAAAAATACGACCAAAATCACTTGTATTGTTTATCTCTATATACTATAATCTGAATAGATATTATTGCTTAAAGGAGAGTGGCTTATATTATGAAGATACATTATTTTCAACGGTATCACGAAAAAGAAAATGTTGCAACGGCAAATACTATGTTGCTTTTGTCACGCTTGTATTCATATTCGTCTGATAAGTTTTTCAGACTTTTAAAATCCGAATTTTTTTCGGATTCGTTTGAACCTGAAATTGTCTTTAATCTTCAAGATAAAAGCGTTGACAGTGTTCCTGACGCAACCATTACACAAGAAGGATTTAAAATTGTTGTTGAAACAAAAATGTCAGACTGGTTTTACTCTGAACAGCTTATGAAACATTTAAAATCCTTTGGTGATGAAAAATATAAAGTTATAATTACTCTTGCACCTGAGCTTATGGCAAAAGATAAAAGGGCAGATTTTGAAAGACAGCTTAAAGAATATAATTCTGAACAGGTTCATAAAGTTATACACATAAATACGACTTTTGAACTGCTTGCAAAAGCTGTTCAGGACGTTATAGATGACAGAGATTATGAAATGCAGGAAGTGTTGGACGATTATCTGAATTACTGTTATAATGACGGGTTAATTCCTGTTTCTGATGCTTGGAAATATATGAGAATGCAGTTGGCAAGCACTACATTTGATTTTAATGTCAGAGAAAATGTGTACTATGACAAGGCTGAGCGTGGTTTCAGACCTCACGATTACTTAGGATTATATAAAAACAAAAGCGTAAGGGCAATCGGGAAAATATGTGCGAGAATAACAGCAATAGAAACAGAAAACGGAATTAAATACAAAGCGGAGTTTGGTGATTTGACAGAAGAACGAAAAGCAAAAATATTGCTTGCAATACAAGACGGTGATTCTCACAACTATAATTTAAGAACAGTAGAACACAGATACTTCTTTGTTGAAAAATTCTATGAAACGGACTTCAAAAAAATAACGCCGAGGGCACCAATGGGAACAAGAATATTTGACCTTTCTCAAATACTGGAAACTGATAAAATTCCTGATACTGAAAAGCTTGCGGAAATTCTGAAAGAGAAAAACTGGAATTGAGTTTAGTAAATTTAATGTTCAGAATGTGATGCTTTTATACAGAATATTTCCGCAAAAAGTCAGTAAAACATTATTCGTGTCATTTAGTGTAGATTTTTTAAAATTATTCGTGAAGTTTAGTGTTATTTTTTAAGAAAAATTCCTTGATTTTTACACGAAAGTAATATAAAATTTATTCAAAGCCGATTGGGAGAGCAATATATGTATAGAAAGATTATGGACTTTTTATTGGAATGGAAAAAAAGCCAACACCGCAAACCGCTTATTTTACAGGGAGCAAGACAGGTAGGAAAAACCTATTCCGTGCTGGAATTTGGACGAAAATATTATGACAATGTAGCACGTTATAAAAAATTCGCTGTCTGATTTATTCGGCAACGTTTTACACAACTCCTGACTCCTAACTTCTAACTCCACACTCCACACTGACAACATAGTGGTACACATTCTTCTGTACCTATATCAGTCAGTATGGCTTTAATTTCGGGATATGGAACGGAATAACGCTGACTGAGGTATCGCAAAGATGCTCCAAGTTCGCCGTCGGGGCCGCCGTACTGCAAAAAGATATACATTAAGCATAAAAAAATACATCAATATCTTCTGTTGTGCGATAAAAAATTATCTTTCTGATAAAAGACTTTAAAATAGAGTTCTTTTCCGTTTCTGTTACGGCTGGTGAGCGGAGAGCCGGAAGTACATCAATAATTTTATGTTGTAATTGAGAAATTACTTTTTGTTTATCAGGCTCTTTTGTTTCGGCAATTTTCTGATTTAACTTTTCGATTGTATCATTTATTTTTTTGCGACTTTCTTTAAATTCGTCAAGTGTGTATATTCCGTTTTCGTATGCGTCTTTTACTCTTTCAAATTTTTTATTTTCTTTGTCTATCTGATTTAAGATGCTTTCAGTGGCTATGGGATTGTTTGTATTTTTTGGCTGTATTTCGAGTTTGAATTCGCCTGTTGCCGCTGACTTTTCAAGTGCATTAAGTACCATTGCATTTATTTTCCTTAGACTTATGCTATGTGATACTGTACATTTACCATGTGCATACGAATGGCACTGTATAGAATTGTCTCTCGTATGACAAAGTGTAGAGCCACAAGCACTGCATCTGACAAGTCCTTGCAGCATAAACGGAGTGGTTGCCGGCTTGTCACGCATATATTTTGTCTTGTTTGCTGTTTTTAACTTATTCTGTACAGCGTTCCAAGTATCAATATCAATTATAGACTCGTGTGTACCCTGTACAATCATAGTATCGGGATTACTGTAATCTCTTCTCACTCTGCCCGTAGGTGTCCAACGAATTTTCCCGATGTAAACAGGATTGCTGATTATATACTGTATTGTACGGTTTTCAAAACGGTTTCCTCTTATTGTACGGTAGCCCTCGTTATTGATGTCAACAGCTATTTCACGCACAGCCTTGCCGTTAAGATAGTCATTAAATATTCTCTGCACGACAGGAGCTGTTTCAGGATTCGGGATATATTTACCTTTTTCCATTTTATATCCAAATGACGGTATTGTCAGCGGTTCGCCCCTGCTTGCTTTTTCGGTCATTCCTCGTCTGACTTCTTCTGCAAGATTGATTGAATAATATTCGTCCATTGCCTCAATCAGTGCCTCAATCAGTACTGACATCTTATCATCACCGACATTCTCGCTGATTGATATTACATCAATTCCGCACTGCTTACGGAGCATAGACTTGTACACAATGCTGTCCTCACGGTTACGGGCAAATCGGCTGAATTTCCATAAAAGGATAGTGTCAAAGGGTTTTGGCTTTGTTTTCGCTATGCCTATCATTTTATTAAACCCGGCACGGTTTTGTGTATGTCTGCCGGATATGCCCTCATCAATAAAAATATATTCGTCAGGCAATATATAATCATTACGCTTGGCATACTCTCTTATTTTTTCAAGCTGTGATGACGGAGAGTATTCTATCTGGTCATCTGTTGATACTCTGATATATGCTGCTGCTATTTTCATTATTCAATCACTCCTGATAAGTTGCAAATCAAGCGTATGAGTGATATAATAAGCATACGCAGATTTGCTTTACTTAATTATGTAATGTAAGTTTTTCTGTGGTTTATCCGCTGTCGGACTCTCACTCCGGCAGCGGATTTTTTACTTTACACCAAGATAATCCATCAAGGCATTCTGAAATACTTTTGAACAGTTTACTCCGTCTTTATCCGCTAAATCAGCAAGCCAGGCAGGGAGTGAAAGTGTTTTCTTTACAAAACGGTTATTAAGTTTATCCCTGAACGGTGGCATAAATACATCAATTACAGCAGGAATTTCATTACTTGCACAATGAATATCTGTGATTGATGTAGGTGTGGGGATTTCCTCGCCGTCCTGTTCCATTCCCCAAAGATGAAGTCCGAGTGCTTCACGGGCGTTTTTGATGGCTTCGTCCATATTGTCAGCACAAGGCAAACAACCGGGCAAGTCGGGAAATTCAATGGAAATTCCGTCATCAGCTACATTAAAAACGGCAATAAAAGAATATCTGTCTTTCATAATGAAAACCTCCGAATCTATAAATAATAAGGGGGGAAAGGTATCAAGAAAACTTGATACCTGCTTGTTTTTCAATGCTTTTCAGTGTTTTGATTGGTATGTCTTTTCGGGGGTGTGTAACTGTTACTCTGCCGGGCTTTTTGGGGTGTTTGAATTGATGATGGTCGCCGACACAACCGACTTCATACCAACCGTCTGCCAGTAAAGCATTGATGACTTCCCTTGATGAATAGCTTTTCAAGTTTGTTTCCCCCTTACATATTATATTATAATACATAATTTATTATGTGTCAACGGTTTTGGTAAATAATTTATTACTTATTTTTAACACAGCCACCCTCTGAGTAGCAGTCAGAGGGCGGCTGTGTGTTTTTTTATGCGTTCATTTTACTATTTTGAGGATTATTTTTTAGGTTTTGGGGGTTAGTGAGCATAAAGTCGGAATAATCGGCTATATGCTCCTGTGCTTTATCGTTCATCTTATTGTAGTTATGCATTAGGCGGTTTTTGTTATTGTCGCTTTCATCAGCTACGGAGACAGCGGCTTTTTGTTTTTCTGCTCTGCCAAGGAGGTAGTCAACGGAACAGTTGAAGTAATCAGCCAAAGCAATCAATGTATCGCCATTAGGTATATTACCTTTATCTTTCCAGTACTTGAATTGATTTTTGCCAATTTTCAAAGTTTCTGATAATTGTTTTGCCGTTACTTTGTTTTTATTCATTAGTTCAGAAAGTGTTTCATAAAAAGTCATAAAAGAACCTCCTTTAACACAATCCCTAAAATAAGGATTGTTTTTTTGTGCATACATACAAAATCCCTAATTCGAAGAATTTTCTGTTGACTTTCCCTAAATTAGGGATTATAATATAACCATAGTTAATCGTTAAGTTAATCATAACACGAATAACTGAAAATTACAAGGAGGTTGAAACAGTGAGCAGAAAAAAGCAAAAAAAGAGCAGTCGCAAGCACACCACAACAATCGAAAAAGTTGTACTTGCAACCGCCATACTAAATCTCATTAAAGCAATCATTGATTTAATCAAAGAATGGTTT
>JAQXZA010000041.1 GCA_029226955.1 Clostridia bacterium
AAAAATAAAGGTTTATCTGCCTGTTTATTTCGGAACTTCCGACGAAGTTCTCGAAAAAGGTTGCGGATATATTGAGAATACTTCACTGCCAATAGGCGGAGCAAGCACTCACAGCGTTATTTCAGGTCATACGGGTTTACCGACTGCCGAAATGCTGACGGAACTTGACCAGATAAAAAACGGTGATGTATTTTATATACACGTTCTCGGTGAAACTCTTGCGTATCAGGTTGATAATGTAAACAGCGTTTTTCCGAATGATACCGAAAGTCTGAGAATAACTGACGGCGAGGATCATCTTACGCTTGTAACCTGTACACCCTACGGCATAAATGACCGCAGACTGCTTGTTCGTGGCACACGTATTCCATATACACCAAATGTTGATACTCCCGACAGTCCGACTGTCACACAGCCACCGTCAGAAAAAGGCATTGACCAGAATATAATCAATCAGATACTTATTATCGGTGGTATAGCTTTGGCGGCAATAGTAGTATTTATTATTGCGGTTGTTTGGGTTCACATTGTTATGAAGAAAAGAAACGCAAAAAATGATGAAGATAATACAGGATAAACGGAGGTCACAATGGCAAGTGTAAAAAAGCGTGTAAAACGCCGTTTGCCTTTATTATTTATATTTATTGTACTGATTGCCGGTGTCGGACTTTTTATGTATCCGAAAGTCAGCAACTGGGTTTCCGTATATACCGCAAAAACCGAAATAGGTTCATACGATAAAGCGGTTCAGAAACTCGACAACACCGACAAGGAAAAACTCAGAAAACAGGCTCAGGAATATAACAAGGCTCTTGCAGAAAATAATCACGAAAAACTCAAAAAGTTCAATTATGATGAAATTCTCTCGGTAAGCAGTGCAATGGCATATATTGATATTCCGAAAATAAAAGTATATATTCCGATTTTTCACGGAACAGACGACGAGGAACTCCAACAGGGCGTAGGTCATATGAAAGACACATCTTTTCCTGTTGGCGACAAAAGTACACATTCGGTTATTGCGGGTCATACAGGCTTGCCTACTGCCGAAATTTTCACCGACATAGACCAGCTTGTAAAAGGTGATGTTTTCTATATACACGTTCTTGATGAAATTCTTGCGTATAAAGTTGATCAGATAAAGGTTGTTTTGCCCGATGAAACAGAAGATACACAGATTGTTCAGGGTGAAGATTACGTAACCTTGCTTACCTGTACTCCATACGGTATAAACGACCACAGACTTTTAGTCAGGGGAACACGTATTCCTTACAACAAACAAAATGAGGATATTGCCAACAATATGCCTGTTCAGGCTGACACATCAGAGGACAGACTTCCTGTTGAAACAATATTGACTTTGTTGGTTGTGGGATTGTCAATAGTAGTTGTTGTGATAATGCTGTTGATTTTGTTTTTGCCCGTAGGAAAAAAGCACAGAAAAAACAAAAAGTCACAGCAAAATCAATAACTGAACTTTTGAAAGGGAGGAATTTTCTATGAAAAAATTCAGAAACAAAATAATAGCATTATGCCTTATGCTTACGGCTATATGCTTTACATCTGTTTTTAGTGCCTATGCAGTGGATTCACAGAGTGGTTCTTTCACAATCAAGGTTTGTCCCGAGGCTGAGAGTGCTGAATTAACGCTTTATAATATTGCCGACTATAAAAATTCGGAATATTTTTTAAATAATGATTTTTCATCAGCAAATGTTGACCTTAACTCACTGAAAAATTCCGACGATGCCGCAAAGGCAATAGATTCTTTGCAAAAATATATCTCAAAAAATCCGTCAATAAAGGGAATTTCCACAAAGATTGACAGTAATGGTGTAGCGGTTTTCAGTGGACTTGATATAAATAAAGCATATCTTGCCGTTCAGACATACGGACAAGATACAGTTGAAATACAGGGAACTTTCGTTACAATTCCATATCTTAACGACGGCGAATATGAGTATGATGTTTCCGCCGTTGCAAAATACGAAATTGTTTCACCTTCCTCAGACCATAGATCAGATCCGTCAGATGAATCTTCACCTCAGGGTTCATCAGTAAGCCAGTCAACAGATACAGAATCCTCAGAACCGCCGTCAAATCCTGTTCTCACGGGTGATGATGCCGCAAAATATATTATAATAGGTGTTGCGGTTGCGGTATCACTTGCAGTAATAATAGTTCTTGTTGTTTCCTCAGGCAAAAAGAAGAAAAAATAAACAATGCTTGACAATGTTCAAAATCGGATATATAATAAAAATACAAGGTGGTCTATCTGATAAACAGTTAGTCCCCACAAAGATTAAGAAAAAGAGTAGTCGAACTTTGCAGAGTGGCGGCTACTTCTTTTTGTTATGTATAGCGACGATTAAGCCAACGGCTGCTATGCAGACGCCGACTACATCAATTATTACTGATGCGAAGAGAAAAAGCTCCTCATGAGTTACCATACAATCACCCCCCTTGTATTTTACTTGGGGGCGTCAAAAGCATGCCCCCTTAAGAAAAATCGGGGACTCACCGCCTACCATATTTCGATAGAACACCTTGTGAATAACATTCTAACATATTTATACTGAGATGTCAAATAAATCAGATTTTTCTTACAAAATATACTTAAAATTTTTTTTGAAAATATTTTATATACTTCTTGCATATTGCGTAAAGGTGTGATATAATACTAATATTGATTTCCGGGTGTAGCGCAGATTGGTAGCGCGCTTGAATGGGGTTCAAGAGGCCGCAGGTTCAACTCCTGTCACTCGGACCAAGTTTTTATCGCTGTAATTTCAAAATATATTCCCTTTGCCTTTTGATTTTTGAATATATTTTGCTTGCAGTTATGAAATAGGTTCAACAGGTTACTGGTTTAATCCTGTTCCTCGAACCGAAAAAATAAAGAGTTTAAGAGTTTACACAGAATATTCTTGTTGCTTAAACTTCTTTTATAGCCGAAGGCAAGGTTACTGTTTCTTGCCTTATGGCTAATTTTTCAAAGAGGATTATCCTCTGATAAAGGTATAAACGATATTTATTCCCTTATCAGAAGATAATCTCCGATAAAGATTATCTTCAACAAATAGCACAGTTATCTTATCCTAATGTTGGGTGCTGTCGGGTACTCGCCGGTGGTTTCACCACATTGTATTAAACAGGTTTTCAAGCCTTACCAAGTAGTCAAAGTAGCAACAGAACTCCACTTCTGTTGGCTCGCTCGACCAAAAAACTTGGTGTCTTGGCAAAACTGTTATGATACCTTTCGTATTTTCGCTTGTGCTATTCTATTTACTTGTGTTTTTAAGAGCAAAAAGAAGTTGGTATTTCATTTTGCCCTTATGTTCGTACACATTCACTTATGTAAAAACATAAGAGCAAAAAAATCAAGCTAAAACCTCCTTGGTTCACGCAAAAAGGCATTAGCTTGACAAAATCTATCCAAAAGGCTATAATTAGCCTTATTGGGCATCTGTAAATTCGTCAGAGGTATTCCCGTACCTTTACGAGTGAGCCTGTTGTTTGTGTGGTTGCAGACAATGGGCTTTAGGTGCTTTTATTTTTAATTTATTTATTATGTTACACCTTAAAACTTAGTTTGTCAAGATAAAAATCAATTTTTAACGATTTTTGTGTTCGTTATTTTATACTCACTTACAATCATTCATTATAACAGTATGGTTTTTAGGCACTTTTCGGTTGTTATTTGCTGAAAAGTGCTTTTTCTTTTGTGATTTTAAGAGTTCAAGAAGCCAACAGGTCAAGCAAGATGATAGTGTCTTGTTGACTTGTTGGCTTCTTTTTGTTTTGTGCCTTATTTATCAACAGGAAAAAGAAAATCATTCGCTTTCAGTGTCAGGCTTATATTCAAGTAATTCACCAGGTTGAACATTCAGTAATCTGCAAAGTGTTTCAATGTTTTCCCACGACACTGGTTTGCTGTTTCTTAATTTCTGCACGGTTGACTCACTCAATATTTTTTTATTTCTGATTTGATATGTTGTGTATCCAGCATTTTTTAAGGCTTGAAGAATATCAAATTTGAATACCATTCCCATTATTCTCACCTCCAATGATCGTCTTTATCCATTGTATCACATCAAGTGAACGAAATCAAGTGTACATTTTGAACAAGACAAGATTAAAATATGAACTAATATTCGTTCATATTTTATATTGCTTATGAACGATATATCGTGTATAATATTTATTGTAAGGAAATGATAAATCCTTACAGAGAGGAGGTCAGAAGATGGACAGACAATACTTCAATCCCATACCGAACAAGGTCTATACTAACAAGAACGGTAACTCTTACATCTGCATTGTAGCAGACGGACAGTACAGAGCAAAACTTCAGGGAATGACAAGACATAAGTGGACATTTACGGCTCACGGTTGTCAGATGTATGAGGACGGGACTATCGAGTGGAATCAGTCCACAGGCGGTTATTTTGCAGACGGACAGTAATTAAGTGGGACTTAAAGTCCCACTTCCGAAAGGAGTGAAAAACACAAATGAGATTAAGCTATATTGGAACAAGAGCTGTTGATGAAACAGCAGATAAGACAAGATATGCGGTAGCTGAGTGGAAAGATGGCAACAAAAAAGACGAGGAATTAGCCTACATTTTCAGATGTTTGTTGAAAGACAACGGCTATGCATACGAAATCTATGCAGATGGTAAAATTTGTTCGGTAAAGGTAGAAATTAAGAATTATGACGAATTTCTTATTGTAAAGAGCCTTTTTACCGAAGCAAAGGACGCATTTAAGAAGTAAGTGGGACTTTAAGTCCCAGATGGAATGACAAAAGCTGTTCTATCGGCTATACGGGAAGAAAGGAAACAGATATGAAAATTTGGTATCTTGTAACATTCAAATGGTCGAAGAATATGTATTGCACCAACCTTGTCCTAACCGACAGCAAAGATAAAGCAGAGAAGCATTACGAAAAGTATGAGTGGGTATCCGTTCGTGAAGCTGATGAGTGGGAAGTCAACAATTACAGAAACAGAGGTATGCCGGTAGTCGAATTGTAAATTGAAAATTCGAAACTTTAATAAGTGGGACTTGAAGTCCCACTTCCGAAAGGAGTACGGAAATAAATCGACAAAAAAGCTTGCTATTATCTCATAGTGTTGGTACATAGCATATAGAATGTATCCACTCAATAATCGTGCGTCGAGAGAAAAATACTCGCGTGGTTCACACGTTATAAGAAAAACAACTAACTTCATTACGAAGTTAGTTGTTTTTCTTATGCTCTTATTTCTTTGTTTCGATGTATTTGAAACCGTTTTTTGCAATAGATGTGAGTTCTGCAAGGTAGTCAAGAATGGCTGCAAGTGCATAGAACATTAAAATTTCCATTGTTCCTACCCCAAAGGTAATTAATATTGGCAAAAAGTTCTTTGCTCCAAAAGCAATAACGATACCCGATATAATTGCAAGAATGCCGATTATCCAAGCAACCGTGCGAAGAATAGATGCAATCTTACTTCTACCATTATCAACTTTTTCTTCTTCGCTCAGCGAAGAACATTCGCTTTTAGTTTTTTCAAATACAGGTATCCATTTCTTAATTACTCTGTAAGATACCTTGTTTCGTTCATTCTGTCGCTCTTGCTCTTCCTTTGATTTAATCTCTTCCACTTGCTTTGCTTTGGAAAGAATAAGTGCATATTCTTCATCCGTTACCTGAATAGCAACTTCTCTATAGTACTTTTTCTCTCCATTAACATAGTCATATTTAGAATACTTCCAATTCTCTCTGTTGTCAGGTGAATACTCTTTCTCACTAAGACCTAATGCGATTAAGGTCTTTTCTCTATCTTCCAAAATGATTTTGTTTTGCTTCTCTATGTATTTCTCAACCTTATTCATAACAAAATATACCTTTCCTTAATAGTTGAAAAATTATACTATAAAACCTTGATTTTTTAAATACAATTGAAGAAATAAGTAAAAAATATCCGTTGGGAGATTGTAACAGAACAGCAACAAGTGGGACTTCAAGTCCCACTTGTTATAGAGTAAAATATCAATCAAGCGGGCTTTTCAATGGGAGAGTATTATCATAATGCTCATCTATGAAAACTTGCGGAAACGACTGTTCTTTTGTTGTATCTTTATAAGCATTTACCCACGCATACTTTACTATTTCGCTGATGCTCTGATTAACAGCTTCAAAGTGTTTTGTAGCACATTTGATTTTTATGCGTTCATCATCGGTAAGTCCACCGGCTTCTTTATCCCATTTTGTTTCAGCTATAAAGTACATTGCAAAATTATCGTTACTCTTTTGATATACGATAGCCCAATCGGGTGAATAATTTCCGGCAGGTGTTTCAATAACAAAACCGCCCTTTTTCAGTTTGGTATAGAGGAGAACATTAGGATCATCATCAAGGGCTTTTGCAAATTTCAACTCACCTTCACTATCGAACTTATATTTCAAATTCATTGCTCTTCTGTTAGATGGATTTGGTGTAAAGAGATATTTTATTTCTGACTCATTAACAATTTTATCGACCTCGAAAATATCCTTTTCAAGAATTGATACACCCTCTATCAGTTCGGCTGTAATAAACTCCCGGCTCTTGAATTCTTTTAACTTATTGTTGATAACCTTTATTGCTTCTTCAAGATAATCCTGATTATTTATCTTATTCCTTGCGTCAGCAGACAGTCCATTGATTATCCTTATGATTGCTAATCTTGGCAACATTGTATTTGCCATAATGATATTGACAAGATCAAATAAAGGTCTTGTGTCATAAGTGATTGTATGGCTTTCGCTGTCCTCAACCATTTTCTGAACACTGGACATTTTCATTTTACGGGAATCATTAAAATCAACTTCGGCTTTGGTTACCTCAAACTGTATAAAGTCGTTTTTACGCCTTAGTTGATACTCTATCTCTCGTATTACGCTCGTAATGAATTCGTCTTTATCGAGTTTATATCTATATACAGAACGCTTCTGAAGTATGGCAAGAAGTTTCTGATACATAGTATAGAAAGCACTTTCGCTGATGTATTTCTGTACAGCATTTTCAAAAGGCTCCTCATCACCATTGGCAATATCAATTTTCTTGCTGCCTTTATCTTTCATTGCTTTTACAAAGGAGTCTTTTATCTTCTGAGCGTGTTCTATAAGAATAGGATCGTGAAACTGCATTGTCTGAAAAGATGTTTCGGACTTCTTTATTGTAATTTTGCCTGAATTATCGACTTTAACAAATTTTGATTCGGAAAGTTCCCTTTTGAAAGCGTCATAGGCATCTTCAACTTTTTCTTTGGGAACACCTGCTTCAATAATAGCCTGCTTAATAATATCGGCAGTTACTTCTTCTTTGTTGAAACCTGATGAAGTGTTATAGTCCTCCTGAAGAGAATCGGCAAAATGGTCATAGTAGTCATTTGCAACTATTGTCAGCTCATTGATAGAGCTGTCATAACATCTTACACCATTAGAATCGACAGGCAAACGAAGCCCTCTGCCGACTTCCTGTTTTTTTGCTATATCGCTGCCTGTTTCCTTGATGGTAACAAGAACAAAAACATTTGGATTGTCCCAGCCCTCACGCAAAGCCGAATGTGAAAAAATGAATGACAACGGCTCATCAAAGCTGATAAGCTCATCTTTTTTGTTAAGTATCAGGTCGATACCTCTGTCAACATCTTCCTGTGCTTTTGCTTTCAAAGACACTTCTTCATCTGAAATGTCACTGTTCCAACCCTCTACATCTACTGCTTTATGGTATTTATCAACAGCAAAATATCCCTCACGGATACTTGCAACGGGTGTATCAGGATTAAGAATGGAAAATTCTTTCGGATATTGATTCAATACAGACTGTTCTATCAGATTTGCTTCGGAGCGTATTCTTTCAAACACTCTGTCAAACATTTTCAGATAGACGCCTCTGCCGTCACCGTCATTACTTCTGACCTTGCTGACGGAATCTACAAAGAACAAGGTAAGCACCTTTATTTTCTTTCCGCTTTGGAGTATTTCAGCCTGTTTTTGAATATGTGCCTTTATGGCAATTTCCATTTGTTTCTCGACTGCTACATCGTGATCTACTTCATCATTACTCTTACCTTCGGCAATATATAAAACATCTCCGCTATCCGTACTGATTTGTAAATCGTCATTCTTTCGTGGCTGTGCTGATATATACCAATTATGATACTGTGGCAGACCTCCCGAAAGCTCCTCTAAAGACGCATTGTTATCAACATCAAATTTCATACACTTGATGTCCTTGCCCTGTCCCTTGTGAAATATCTCAATGATAGCCCGCAGACTCTTTGTATCGAATTTTACATATCTGACATACGGAAAACTTTTCGGTGTAAGGCTATGTATAGTTGTAACTTTGATACCCTTAACAAGTTTTTGCTTGTATGCATCGTATGAATCGAGCTTGAAAAGAGGGTTATACAAATTTTTATGTGTTGCACTATAACGGAGTATCATCGGAGGATTCAGTTCCTCAACTGCCGAAAGGGAAGCACTTTTCTTTTTGCCGTTACCGTCCATTTTTTGCGGCTCATCTATGATAACGATAGGAGCAATGTCCTTTATATCATTCCAGATAACGACACCGCCTTCGCTTTCCTTTCTAAGACGGTTGCTTTCTTTGTTAAAGGAATGATTTGTAATAATCATAATCGAAAGGTCGGTACTTTCAATCAGCTTTGAGGTTACTGTTTCGGGAGATACATTCTTATCAAATACAAAACAATGCTGTGTCAGGTCGATATTATTAAATTTCGGCTTGAAATAGTCCGCAAAGGTTTCTATTGATTTTTTCACGCCCAACAGAATAGGATTTGACGGAACAACAATAATAAATTTTTTGAACTGTCCTCCAAATTCGCTCCAAAGCCGTAAAATTGTTTCAAGATATACAAAAGTCTTGCCTGTGCCTGTTTCCATTTCTATTGTAAACTGTGGAATTGTGCCAACTATCCGACTGTCTTTGAATAAGCCGTTTCGGTACTGTATTTCTTGCAGATTATGCAGTAAACGGCTTGTAGAGCTGAAACGCACATTTGCTTCGGGACGGGCATTATATAAGGTTTCCTGTTTTCTTGCGGTAGAATAAATACTGCTTACAGATTGTCTGTCAACACCACTCAGCAAATCAATAACAGAGTTTACCGCCTTTTCCTGATAGTCAAGTTCTTCTATCTGAAATCTTATTTTATCATTCAAAGCTCTCAACTCCTTAAATAAACTCAACGGTATAGTTATTATATTTGCTCTTGCGTTCTTCTTCGGTCTGATGATTGGCAATCAGTGCGGAAAGTCTGCGGAAAGATACATCTTTCAGTTCAATATCATCATTGAAAGCGGAATCACGGAGTACAAATTTAGCCGGAGTAGGCTCAATAGCAGCCAATTTTTCTATCAGTTCGGTTGTAATATCCGGTTCAAGACATACCACAACAGCATCAGCAAAGATATATGTTCTGTCGCTGACTTCGGGCAGTTTTTCAATCGGTGTTGAAAGAGGTATATCAAACTGTCGCAGCATTATCTCATAGACAACATCAATATCGGTATAGCCTTTTGTAAAGTCTATTCTTTCCTTATCGTTGCCATAGTCAATCTCAGATAATGACTGTATTTCTTCATCATTTACGGTATTCCATTTTATATTTGTATCAGCTACCTCAAAAACCTTAAAGCCGTCATCAAACTGTGAGTCGGGGTTATCCTCGTGTATTTTCTTAGCAGCTCTGCGTATGCGTTCTTTGCCTATTTCGCATATATTTTTGTAGCCGGCTTTGTAGGCTTCACTTTTTTCTTCTGTTTCTTCGGGCAACTGTACCATAATGAATTTACGGTGTCCGCCGTCCTCAGCGTTCAACTGCATTACTGCATGGGCTGTCGTTGCACTGCCACTGAAAAAGTCAAGTACTAACGCATTATTATCTGTTGCTATTTCAACAATTTGTTTTAATAAATAAAGTGGTTTTGGAAAATCAAATAATCCTTTTCCCACTAATAAAGCAACCTCTCTTGTGCCAACAATAGAATTAAATTCTTTTTGAAACCAAACAGTTTTGGGAAGAGTAGTTAAATCCCTATCTTTTTTGAATATTCTTATTTCATTATCATTACCTTTTAATGCTACCAATTCATCTTTGTTTTTTTCTGCTGTTTCTTTACCCCATCGCCATACACTTTCAAGACCATCAACAGTGCTTGCCCATACTTCTTTCCAACCATCAATAGGTATTGTAGAAACTTTTGAAAAACCATATTCATCTTTATTATCAATATCAACATAAAAAGGGTATCTTAAATTTGGTCGGTTAGTTGAATTAAAAATTCTTACGGCTCTATTCCTTAGACCTATTGTATTAAAACCTCCTTTTTCGTCATAATATTTAAACTCAGCGTTTGAAGATTTAATCTCATTAAGTTTTACTAATGTATTATTTTTCACATAAACTAATATATATTCATGTGTCTTTGCAAAATGTCCATATTGTCTTCCCTCAGTTTTAACTATAACCGATAGTTGAGTTTCAAAATTTTGCTCTCCAAAAATCTCATCACAAACTTTTTTCAAATTTTCAACTTCATTATCATCAATACTTATAAAAATAACGCCATCATCCGATAATAAATTTTTTGCTAAAAGCAATCTTGGATACATCATATTTAACCAATCAGTATGAAATCTTCCATTACTTTCAGGATTAGATGAGGATACTTGATTAGTTTGTTCTTTATAGTTTTCAAGCGTATTTGAATAACTATCATTATAAACAAAATCATTTCCAGTATTATATGGTGGATCAATATAAATTATTTTGATCTTTCCGTAATACGTTTTTTGAAGTTGTTTTAAAACTTCAAGGTTATCCCCTTCAATATATAAATTTTCAGTATCGTTCCATTTTTTTGATT
>JAQXZA010000042.1 GCA_029226955.1 Clostridia bacterium
AAAAAAGAGCAGTCGCAAGCACACCACAACAATCGAAAAAGTTGTACTTGCAACCGCCATACTAAATCTCATTAAAGCAATCATTGATTTAATCAAAGAATGGTTTTAATGAGTAATCCGAAAGGGGAGGGCAACCTCCCCGAGTAAGATAATAAACTTTTTTCGGCTTATTGTCAACATATATTTTCAACAGGAGGTCGCACAGATGGAAATTTTCAGTGCAATTCTCAATATTGCAATTATCTGTTGTGATGTTGCAATTATCATACTTATTCTGAGGAGGTGGAAAAAATGAGCATAGGCGAAAACATCAGACGCTTGCGTGAAGAAAAACACTACACGCAAAAGGAACTGGCTGAGGGCGTGTTTGTTACTCCGTCAATGATTTGTCAGATTGAGCGTGGCACGAAAACGCTGACCGCTCCTCTTTGTAAAGATATTGCGGCTTTCCTCAAATGCAGTATTGAGGAACTGGTGGCGGAATGAAATGCTACTGCTGATACGGCTTGAATGCAACCGTACCTTGAAAACTGAATATGAAAGGATAAGGGAGTAGCAAAATGCGACACCCTTAAAGGTGAAGATGTATGAACAGATTATCGGTCAAAAGAGTGGCTGAATTGATGGGTGCATCTGAACAGTTTGTCCGTAGAGGATTGCAACAAGGTTTATTCCCTTGGGGTTATGCAGTAAAGACTTCTTCAAAATGGACTTACTGGATTTCACCTGTCAAGTTCACGGAATTTACAGGAATCAAAGTTAAATCAGGAGGATAACGAAATGGCATACTTTAAGGTAAAAACAGAAAGCGGAGTAAAGGTTAATGCTCCGCTCAGCACAAGAAGCGACTACCAAAGAGCAATTAAGTTGCTCGAACAGGAGCTTTCAACACTTGCACCCGAAACAACGGCAAGACCTGTTAAAAAGGTCAAAAGAGAACCGGCAGGAACGGCAGAGTTCCTGGAAGGCACAAATGCGAAGTGAGGTAACAAGATGTCAGAACACAAAGAAAAATCCGCCGCCGAAACTGCAATTTCGGTAGCGGATAATGAAAACATTTACAACACAAATATAGCACAAACAGCGGAGAAAATCAAGCCACTTACAGTAAGTCAGATTATCACTATCGTCAATACTTTTATCAGCAGTGATGATGTGTTTCAGCTTGTTGATAAGCTGTCAAAACTTGACTTCTGTGACCTTGAAACAGCGGCAGATGTGCTTGTTAAAAGAGGATATATCACGGCAGAGGACAAGGAGTATATACTCGGCAAAAATATTGAAATCAGGAGGAGAAAATGATGGATATAAGGCTCATTTCAATCACCCTTGAAAATTTCAAGGGTATAAACTACTTTAAGTTTGACGCTGACGGTAAGAATGTCAGTATTTACGGCACAAACGGCAGCGGCAAAACAACGCTTGCAGACGCATATTTCTGGCTGTTGTTCGGCAAGGACAGCAACGGTGTTACAAACTTTGATGTAAAAACAATCGGAACATCAGGTCTGAATTACACTGTTATCGGAACAATTACCGTCAACGGCAATATGCACACACTTCAAAGAACGCTTAACGAAAAATGGGAGCGTAAGAACGGCGAAACCGAAAAGAAACTCAAAGGCAATACTACAACTTACATAATTGACGGTGTGCCGGTAAAGGAAAAGGAATACAAGGCATTCGTTGAGAATGAACTGGTTGACGAAAAAACATATCAGACACTTACTGACCCGGACTTTTTCGCCGGGAAGACTGACTGGAAGAAACGCAGAGCACAACTTCTTGAATGGTTTGCAAGCGTTTCTGATGAGGACATAATTGCAGCACACGAGGAACTTCAACCGCTTACAAAAATCATTGACGGCAGAACGGTTGAAAACGCTCAGAAAGCCATACAGGCTGACCGCAAGAAACTTAATGACCTGTTGAAAGAAATCCCGAACAGGATTGACGAACAACAGCGGAATATTACGGAAATAAAGTCACAATTTAACGGCGACGAACAGGAAAATCTCGACAGACTTCTGAAAGAAAAATCCAACATTGAGGATAATATCAGAAAAGCTGAATCGGACGAAAGCCTGAACAAGGCAAAAGCCGAGGTCGAAAGAATAAGGCTTGAAATCAGCAAGGCAAGAGCCGATTATGCGAACATCAGACGAAATGAAGATACAGAAAAGCAGTTGATGAACGTCAGGAAAGATAAATTCAAACTGCAATGCAGTCTGAGTGAACTGAATGAAACTGTTAATTCCCTTGACAGAAAACTTGAAACGATTTCTGAACAAGGAAAAACATATAACAGTAGATTTCTTGAAATATCATCAAAGACATTCAGCGGTGACACGGTATGCCCATACTGCGGACAGGCAATGCCGGAGGACAAAATTCAGACTGCGGTTGAGGAGTTTAACCGTGACAAGTCTGAACAGCTTGAAAAAATTAAAAACAATTGCACGAAACTTAAAAAGGAACGTGCAGATATTAAGGCGAAAAAGGCGGAAATTTCGGGCAACATTGAAGAGTTAAAAGCACAGATACTTGAACTTGACAACGTCATTAAAATGCTTTCAACGAGCATTGTCGCTCCTGAACCGTTTGAAAGCACTGAGGAATATAAAAGCCTTTCTGAAAAATTGTCAGCGGCTGAAAACAATGTAAAAGCAGAAGAACAAAGGTTCAGCGAGAATACGGCTGTCAAGGTTTCAAAGTGGAAAACAAGGATTGAAGAAATCAACAGACAGTGTTCAGATTTGCGTACGGTTATTGCAAACAACAACACGATCAAGATATACGAAACACGTATTGAACAGCTTAAAAATCAGGAAAAAGACTGCGGAAGACTTCTTGCAAGGGCTGACAATGACCTTATGCTGATTGATGAGTTCATCAAGGTGAAATGCAATGATGTAGAAAAAATGATTAACAGCCATTTTCGCATTGTTAAATGGAAACTGTTTGAATTACAGGTCAACGGCGGAGTAAATGACTGCTGCGAGGCTACCGTTGACGGAGTTGATTACAGTACTAACCTTAACAGTGCGGCGAAACTCAATGCCGGACTTGATATAATCAATACCATTTCAGAAGTCAAAGACGTTTATGTGCCGATATGGATTGACAATGCGGAGTCGGTTGTTGAGTACGAACCGACAAAATCACAGACAATCAGGCTGACAGTATCAGCGGATTATAAAAAATTAACAGTGAAGGAGTAAACAATTATGGCAAACAACAATCTTTCAAAAACCGAAAAAATCGACCAGTTCAAAGGTATTCTTAATACCCAGACAATCAGGGCTCAGCTGAGAAACAGCCTCAAGGACAAAGCGGGACAGTTTATGTCATCTATGATTGACCTGTATTCAGGGGACACAGGGTTGCAACAGTGCGACCCTGAAAAAGTCGCTCTTGAATGTGTAAAGGCAGCGGCTCTTGACTTACCGCTTGTAAAGTCACTCGGATACGCTTATGTAGTACCTTACAGGAATGTGCCGACATTTACAATAGGATACAAGGGACTGATTCAGCTGGCACAGCGTACAGGGCAGTACAAGACAATCAATTCTGATGTGGTTTACGAAGGCGAGATAACAGGCAGAGATAAGTTGTCAGGTATGGTTAATCTGGACGGTGAACGCATATCCGATACAGTAGTCGGATATTTCGCATATTTCAAACTCCTCAACGGATATGAAAAAGTCCTGTATATGAGCAAGGAAGAAATTGAAAAGTATGCGGAGCGTTACAGCCCGTCTTACCACAGCCAATACTCTCCCTGGCAAAAAGAGTTTGACAAAATGGCTTGCAAGACTGTTTTAAGACAGCTTATAAGCAAATATGGTCCGACATCAACAGAAATGCAGAAAGCAGAACTTTCTGACGACAAAGGCACAACCCCGAAACAGGAAATCAACGATAAGGCAAACAGGCAGATGATTGATGTACAGGTTGAACAGGTTGACGAAACAACAGGCGAAATAACCGATTCTGCGGCAGAACAACCAAAATCAGAGGCATTGCCTTTTGATGATGATGATTGATGTGCATTGTCTGGGTTCGGGCAGTAAAGGCAATTCATATCTGATTTTTGACGGAGAGGCGGCTCTGATGATTGAGGCAGGGCTGCCGAAAGTCAAAATTATTAAAGGATACAGTAAATTCATTGATAAAATATACGGTTGCCTGATAACGCACGAACACAAAGACCACGCAAGGAGTGCGGCGGATTTGGCAGCATACGGAATAGACCTGTATGCAAGTGCCGGAACATTTGACGGCATAGGAAACATAAGACACCCTTACAGGTGTAATGCCGTTGTTGCGGAACATCAGTTTAAGGTCGGAACATATATCGTTATGCCGTTTGAAACAATGCACGACTGCAACGAACCGCTCGGATTTCTGATTTACTCAACAGTCACAAAAGAAAAATTACTGTTCGCAACCGATACATATTACATTCCGAATATCTTTAAGGCTCTGAACATCATTATGGTTGAATGTAATTATTCTGAAACGCTGATGAGCAAAAGAGTAGAAAGCGGAGCGTTGAATAAGTCCCTTGCACAGAGAATAAGACAAAGCCACTTTGCACTTGAAAATGTAAAGGATTTTTTGAAATCAAATGATTTAAGCGACGTAACAGCTATATATCTTCTGCATTTGTCGGCTGAAAACTCGGATGCACAATTTTTTAAAAAAGAAATTCAAAAACTGACAGGAAAGTTAGTTATTATAGCAGGTGAGGAACAGATAAAATGAATAATGTATCTTTAATCGGCAGACTTACTGCCGACCCCGAACTCAAACACACGCAGTCGGGGACTGCATTTACAAGATTCTCAATCGCTGTTGACCGTAATTTTGTAAAACAGGGTGAAGAAAAACAGGCTGACTTTATTAACATTGTCGCTTGGCAGCAGCGTGCAGAGTTTATATGCAGATATTTTGGCAAAGGAAACCGCATTGCAATAAACGGTCAGATTCGTACAGGGTCTTACACCGACAAAGACGGCAATAAGCGTTACACCTTTGAAGTATGGGCAGATAATGTTGAGTTCTGCGAATCAAAAAACAGCGGAAACAGTACATATGCAAACACTATAAACACAATAAACACTGTTGACAGCAACAGCGGCAATAACGGAAATTCGGACGAATTTGTAGATATTCCGAATGATGAGGATTTGCCGTTCTGATTTAATTTTAAAACACACAAAAGCCTCTTGCCTGAACGGTCACTGCCGCATTTCGGTAAACTTCGCAGGTCGGACAATATTTTGTGTAATACTGCTTTTGGAGTTGAGAAAAATGGCTCGTCCACAAAAGAAAGGTCTGGAATACTTTCCGTTGGATGTTGATATTTTCTCGGACAAAAAAATCAGAATACTTATGGCTCGCTATGGCTCGGACGGATACACGCTTTACAATTATTTACTGTGTGAGATTTTCAAAGAGGGTTATTTCATCAAGACTGATGATGATTTTGATTATCTTGTATCGTCGGCACTGAATATGAGCTATGAAAAAATAGGACAGATAAGAAACTTCTTACTTGAACGGTCACTGTTTGACGATAAACTTTTCAGGTCGGACAAGGTTCTTACTTCCAAAGGAATACAACGCAGGTATCAGCAGGCGGTTAAAGCAAGAGCCGTTAAAACTGCTGTGAATGTGGACGCAAGGTTCTGGCTTCTTGAAAAAGAAGAAACCGAAACCTTTATTAAAGTGCGTCATAACGCTGATTTTTCCGAGAAAAACGGTAATTATTCCGAGAAAAATAACGATAATTCCGAGAATTATGACACAAAGAAAAGTAAAGTAAAGAAAAGTAAAGTAAAGGAAAGTAAAGTGTTGTATCGTGTCCCGGCAGTGAACGGATATTTTGAAGTTACTCAGGAATTATATGACGAACTTACACACACTTACCCTGACACTGATATTGATGTCTGTCTTAAAAAAATTACAGACTATCTTAATGCAAATCCGTCAAAAAGACGGTATATCAACTGCACTGAGGGTTATATCTGTATGTGGATAGGCGGCGATAATGAACGAGGAACGCATAAGCGTAAAGACAACCATTACGGTGCAACATACGATATTGCCGAATTTGAAAAAGAAAAAGGTGACACTGAGGAGTGGTAGAAATGGAAATAAGTTTTAAGGTAATGGGTCAGCCGCAAGGTAAGGCACGTCCGAGATTTGCCAACGGACGTGTTTATACTCCGAAAGCAACAAAAAATTACGAAGAAAAGGTAAAAAAGGCATATCTGACAGCGGCTAACGGTTACGGCGGTTACGGTTTCGGCGACAAACCGGTTATACTGAAAATTACGGCTTTCCTGAAAAAAGCAAAGTCAAACAAGAGAATATGTGCAACAACAAAGCCTGACCTTGACAATATCGTCAAGGCAGTGCTTGACGGCTTGAACGGTGTTGCTTTTTTTGACGACAAACAGGTGATAGGCATAAATGCTATAAAGCTGTACTGTTGCAGTTCGGAGGCTGTGCCGTATCTGGAAGTGAGCATTACTGATGGTACAGGGACAGGAATATGAAAGAAATAAAATGCGACAAATGCGGAAGAGAATA
>JAQXZA010000043.1 GCA_029226955.1 Clostridia bacterium
ACGCACCAGCCGCCATAATAACCTTGCTGTCATAACCGGGCATATCCCACGGTTCAGGAGTAACAAATGAGTCAATCGGTGACGCTTGCTGTATTCCACGACAAAAATCAATAAGTCTTTTGTCGTTTCCTAAAAGTATCGTCTGAATAATATCTCCCCTTGTTTCATTGTATCGTGGAGTAACCTCAAATCCGAGAAGTTCATACAGTGCAGAAGTGAATATTGCAGTTTTAACCGCCTCACCCGTAACGTGCGGAGCATTGAAAGCACCCATAAATAATTCACGGTTATTTCCGAGAGTACAGCCTATTTCCTTGCCTGTTCCCGGAGTTGTAAGGCGATAACTGCACATTTCAACAAGGTCTTTTCGTCCCGCTATGTAACCGCCTGTTGGTGCAATTCCACCGCCCGGATTTTTAATAAGCGAACCAGCCATAAGGTCAACACCGATTTCACCCGGAGTTGTTGTTTCGACAAATTCACCGTAACAGTTGTCGAGCATTACAATACAATTCGGTGCAAGTTTGTGTGCAAGGTCGGTTATTGCCTTTATTTCATCACATCTCAGCGACGGTCTGAGTGCATAACCCCTTGAACGCTGAATATAAACCATTTTTGTATCGGGTTTTATACGCTTTTTCATTTCCTCAAAGTCAACAGTGCCGTCTTTGAGTAAGTCAATCTGTTCATAATTTATGCCAAACTCTTTAAGCGAACCCGAATACTCTCCACCTAAGCCGATAACACCCTGTAATGTATCATAAGGCATACCCGTAACGGAAATCATTGTGTCGCCGGGTCTTAAAACTCCAAACAGTGCAACCGTCAGTGTGTGAGTACCGCTTGCAAAATTATGACGGACAAGTGCGTCCTCCGTATCAAGTGCAAAAGCAAAGACTTCGTCAAGTGCCTCTCGTCCCCTGTCGCCGTAGCCGTAGCCTGTTGATGCGGCAAAACAGCTTTCACTTACTCTTGCTTTCTGAAACGCTTTCAGCATTTTAACCTGATTATATTCGGTAATTTCGTCAGTTCTGTCAAGATAAGGCTTACAAAGTTTCATAGCCTCCTCTGACGCTTTAAGAATTTCAGGTTCAATTTCATAAAATGGGTTATTCATTTTCCTACTCCTTGTTTTCTTTTATTTTCTGAATATAAATAAATATTCGTGTGCTATCAGCAAAAAATTATATTTAATACTATTTGTTTTCCAATATCCCGTTGCCTTACAGTTGTGCTGTTGTTTTATAATAATTTCCTTTAATGTAAAGCCTGTATTTTGAAATATCTTCATTACATCAAAACTCATAGGAATAATACAGCCCTTTTGACGGGTATCGCCCATTAAAACAGCACAAAATTTATTTTTTTTGAGTACCCGATAACTTTCAGAAGCTACTTTTTTCATTTCATCTAAAAAATCAGGAACTTTCAGATGTGATAAATCTTGCTCTATATCTTCACTATATTGAATAATATTTGCATAAGGTGGGTGAGTACAAATAAAATCTATGCTTTCATCAGGGATAAAATCAAGATTTCTTGAATCTGCTTTATGTAAATATACCTTACCTGCATTTTCGTATTCAAAATCAATTTTTTCACGACATCTTTCAAGTGCCAATGGATTGACATCAACACCTATAATATTTCTGTTTAAAAGTTTAGCCTCTACTAATGTTGTTCCGCCGCCAACAAACTGATCCAATAACAAATCACCTTCATTTGAATATCTTAAAATAAGGTTTCTTGGAATATATGGTGACCAGTTACCTCTGTATTTAGCGTCGTGAGTTGCCCATTTTCCTCTTTCAGGAAAACTCCATACAGTATTCATCTCTAATTCAAAATTATCAGGTTCCCACTTTGTTATTTTTTTATTTGGCATATTTCCCTCATTTAAATATTTTATTCATAATACCATTTTCCATATCTTTAATGTTATAAATATGTGTCATAACATCAAAAGTTTCTTCAAGATTGTTTTTTGCACTTGCCCACCCATTACCGTCGGTAAACCATACAAATGTAAAACCATCTATTGTGTCAGTTTCAAGTGCAAGCGTTTTATAACTTCTTGCCGTTTCATTCAGCTTTGAACCGCCACTGCCATAAAAATTAGTTTCTATGCCATAAATCATATTCTCTGTTTTTACTACATAATCAAAACGCTTTTCCATTTTTCCTTGATTAGAAATTGCCGACAAATCAATATTCCATTTTTCTGTTATCTGATGAATATACATTTCTTTAAAATAATTTTGATTTTTGATAAAACCGGCTTTTTGTATGTATCTTTCAACAAGATTTTCCATTAAATGTCCGCCACGATTTTTTCGACCGTTTGAATCAAGTCCTGTTTCTACACCTGTAACATAGTCAACCAAGTTATTTATAAGATGTTTTTGTAACAAATCGAATAGTCCTGTTTTTTCCATAAAATAAGCATATTGTTCTTGATGTTCAGAACTATTCTCAGTATATTTCTTTAAGTCAAACTGATACAAATATCCGCCATTTTCATCTTGGCAATAAATTTCGTTTTCTCTTTTTGCTAACAATATTGGTATAGCTTTTAAGGTTTCAGGATATTTTTGCAGTATATTTTCAAAATCAGCCTTAATATTTTTTGAACCAATAAGAGAATTTAAAATGTTAAGTTCAATCTTTATTGCATCTACATTACTATACACCTTTTCAAAGTTAATATAATATCCATAGTCAGCAATACTTGCTCTGAATCCCGAAAGCCATTCATTAAAATTTCTCTCCATAATTATCTCCTTAATAATTCACTATCATCAATTCGTTTATTTTTCCTCTTAAATCAGCATTAGAATTTATCATACGAGTTGCCTGAACACGATTGATTTTATATTCTCTATAAAGGTCATCAAAAAAATTGTCATTTTCATTTTCGTTCTTAGGATCTGAATTACTGACTATTATTTTAGCACCTTTTTTATTAAGCACTTTAACATATTCAGCTAATTCTATTTGTGAATTATCATCAAATACATTTTCTGAGTATGCTGTGAATTTTGCTGTTTCTGTCAAAGGTCTGTACGGTGGATCTAAATAAACAAATGTATCATTATCTATAAATTCTTCGGATTTTTTGTAATCTCCACATACAATAGTAACATTTTTTAAGGCAACCGATATATTTCTTAAATTTTCAGTGTCACATATCAATGGCTTTTTATATGAACCCATAGGAACATTAAATTGACCTTTTCTATTAACACGATACAATCCGTTAAAACAAGTTTTATTTAAAAAAATAAACAAAACCGCCTTTTCAACATCACAAGAACAATTATTTCCTACTAATTCATTAAATCGTTCTCTCTTTTCATAATAGTACGGTTTTCTATCATCTGAATTTAAATTTAAATACTGATTTTCAATCGTTGATAAGTTTAAAATCAATTCATCAACATTATTTTTTATAACTTTGTAAGTATTAATCAATTCAGAATTTATGTCACTGATGTAAACATACTTCAAATTATACTTCGAGAGAATATCAAACAAAACAGCCCCGCCACCTACAAATGGTTCTGCATATTTAGTAATATTTACACCTAATTTATCAGGATATTTTTTTCGTATAGTTTCTAACAGCTGACCTTTACCACCAGCCCATTTTACGAATGGCTTTAATTGAACATTATTCATCATTAAAACTCCTATAAATTATTGTAAAAATTCTAACTTCCAAAACTGTAAAATCTTCCGTTGTTTTCAAAACCTAATGATTTATAAAAAGGTTCGTTTTCGTTTTCATCACGCATTATAAATATTTTGCGTTTGCCGAGTATTTCAATTAGTGAATTTACGCATAATGCCCCAAAGCCACGCCGCCTGAAATCAACATCTGTAACGACAGCACCGATTAAGGCAGTATTTTCCGACTGTGCAACGGTCATTGCCGCTGATACAATATTTTCGCCTGTTTTTACCGCTGTGCAGACTGCCGTATTGTGACGGATTTTGTGTGACATATCAAGAATAAAATCCTCATAATCGGGAACATTGAAAGTTTCACTTCTGTTTTTGTTGAGAAGTTTATAAACACCGTTAAGGTCGGAATTTACCGTAACTTTAATGTTTGAATTGTATGTTTTTTGCGGATTTTCAAGACACATAATTATACCTGTGTCGGCAATTCTGTTTTCAAAAAGCATTTTGTCCGACAGCACGGAACAAAAGCCTATCACATCAAGAAACTCCGTCAATTCGCTTATAATACTTTTTTCCGTTGTCTGAACGGTAACATCACCGTATGATTTTGAAATTGCTGAAATTGTATTTCCGTTTTCATCATATTGCAACCAGAACTGCACAAAGTCAAAATTCAAGCCATAGCTGTCAGCAAGACACATAATGCGACAGGAATATATTGTCTGCATTTTGCAAAATTTTTTTAAATCCGCAAATCTGCTTTCATCAACAAAGTATATCATTCGCTTAAAATCATTTCGGCTGTTTTGTTTACTACGGCAAAAACCGCCTCAGTGTCATCTGTGCTGATAATTCCGCTTGAACTGTGAAGATAACGGCAAGGAACAGAAACCGCTATTGTACGCACTCCGCCACGTGAACAGTGTATTGCACCGGCGTCATTTCCACCGGCAATCATAGTTTTTGTCTGTGCCTTTACTCCGACTGACTGTGCCGCCTGAATTGCAAGTTTATAGTATTCCTTATCATAAATTGTCGCCCTGTCCATAAACGAAACTACCGCACCTTTGCCGACACAGCATACCTTTTTTTCGTTTTCGGCAAAAGGAACATCAGCCGCTGTTGTTGCCTCAATTACAATCGCACAGTATGGATTTACCGTATAAGCGGCGGCTTTTGCACCACGACAGCCTATTTCCTCCTGAACAACAAAACTGAAATACATATCATACGGCAAATCCTGTTTCAGCATTTCAATAAGCACTAAACAGCCGAAACGGTCATCAAGTGCTTTTCCGATTATTCTGCCGTCCTTGTTTTCGTAAGGCGAATCAAAAACTATCATATCACCGAGCGAAACATATTTTTCGGCTTCTTCTTTATCTTTTGCACCAATATCAATATAAAGTGAATCAATCGGCGGATTTTTCTTTCTTTCGTCTGCTTTAAGAAGATGAACAGGCTTTGCATTAACTACACCTGAAATTTTATTTTTGCCGATTTTTACATATTTTGCAAAAACAGCTTTTTTGTCAATTCCGCCGACTGTTGAAAACTTAATACAGCCATCATTTGTTATATCCGTCACAATAAAGCCTACCTCGTCCATATGTGCGGAAAGCAAAAGTTTCTTTTTTGGTGTTTGTCTGCCCTTTTTAAAGGCTATTACATTTCCCATATTGTCAACTTTTATATCGTCGGCATAAGGTTTTATTTCTTCAAGAATTATTTTTCTTACCTCGTCTTCTTCACCTGAAATTCCGTCAGCCTTGCACAGCTTTTCAAGAAGTTCATAATCAAGCATTCATAACACCGCCTTCCATAACATAAACTGACAGCAATTCAGCAATTTTTTCCATATCGTCAAGTGATACAATTTCCGTCTGAGTGTGCATATTTTTTTCGGGTATCGAAATAACACCGCACGGAATACCGCCTTTTGCCGCTGAAATTCCGTCTGCATTTGTTCCTGTTGTTCCGCCGCAGACTTCATAATCGCAATTCATTTCAAGCCTTTTTGAAATGTTTATCAGCCTGTCGGTAACAGCCTTTGAAAGAACAGGGGCAATGCTTATAATTCCACCACAGCCGATTTCACCGCATTTTTCGTGCGGTACACCGTCCTGTGCGGCAAATCCTACATCAACAACAACAGCCTCATCAGGTGAGAGTGAAAATGCTGATGTTTTTGCACCAAGTTCGCTTGTTTCCTCCTGAACCGAAAGCACTATCGAAAGTCTGCACGGCAAATTATTTCCGTAAAGCATTTCCGCACATTTTATAAGTACGGCACAGCCCGCTCTGTTATCAAGTGCCGAAACCGCAACACAGTTATTGAGAAGTTCCCTGAACTCACTGTAAACTATAATGCTGTCACCGAGTGAAACCAGTTCTTTAACCTTTTGTGCAGAAAGTCCTGTATCAATCCAGATTTTATCCTTTGAAAGTTCTTCATCTTCACCGTTTGACAAATGCGGCGGCATTGTGCAGATAACTCCGAGAATTTTCTCTTTTCCGATAACTGTAACGGCACTGCTTTGAAGTGTACGCAAATCAATTCCGCCGACAGCCTCAGCTTTGATAAATCCGTCATCATTTATATAGGTGACAACAAGACCTATTCTGTCGATATGAGCGTCAAGCATAATGTGTCTGTCTGAATTTTTATCGCCCATTTCAGCAATTATATTTCCGTTTATATCCTGTCTGACATCAGCATATTTTTCTAAAAGTTCACACGCTGTTTCAAAAACTTCGTTTTCACTTCCGGATATTCCGTCAGCACTGCACAGCTTATATAATATATCCTTCATAATATCCCCCATAACATATAATCTTAACATCAGCATATAAATCAGTGGTTCGCACAATAATTACGCATTACGAATTACGCATTACGCATTAAACAGTTATTTCATTTCGTTTACAAGACGCTTGAAATGCAGTCCCTTTTCGGCAAAATTCTTGTACATATCAAAGCTTGCACTTGCAGGCGACATTGAAACAATATCTCCCTCTACGGCATTTTCTCTTGCGGCTTTTACTGCCTCCTCCATAGAGTTGACACGGATAATTACAGGGTTTCCGTCTTTGTAGTCAGGTGAATTTTTTGTTGCCGCCTCGATTTTATCCGCTGTTGCACCAAAAAGAATAAGCACTTTAACCTTGTTCGGAACAACATTTCCCATTTCGTCATACGGAATTTTCTTGTCATAGCCACCCGAAATAAGAATAATTTTTCTGTCATAAAGCGAAAGAGTACCCTTGACTGTTCTTGTCGGACTTGTGCCGATAGCGTCGTTATAATATTTTACTCCGTTAAATTCACGGACAAATTCTGCTCTGTGTTCAACTCCGTTAAAGGTTTTTGCGGTGTTTTTGATTGTTTCAGCATCAGCCATTCCCCAAACGGCACATATTGCGGCAAGATAGTTTTCAATATTGTGAAGTCCCGGAATTTTAATATCCGATGCGTTCATAATAACAGTTTCCTTGCCGTAATCATTCATAATTATTTCACCGTTTTCAGACATATATGCACCGTTTTCAACCTTTTGTCTTCGTGAGAACATACAGGTCTGACCACGTGTAAATTCTTCAAATGATTTTGAAATATCGTTGTCAAGATTGAGAACCGCTCTGCCAAATGCGTTCTGATGAAGAATAATGTTTTTCTTTGAGTCTATGTATTCCTGCATATCCTTGTGTATGTCAAGGTGATTAGGTGCAACATTTGTAACTATCGCAATATCGGGGCTTTTTCTCATAGAAATAAGCTGAAAACTTGAAAGCTCAACAACAGCAATATCGTCAGGATTTATTGTTTCTATTTCGGGCAAAAGCGGGCGACCGATATTTCCGCCGATATGAACATTATATCCCTGTGCTTTAAGAATTTCTGAAATAATTGTTGTTGTTGTGGTTTTTCCGTCACTGCCTGTTACGGCTATGATTTTGCACGGACAAAGGTCAAAGAAAACTTCCATTTCACTTGTAACGGCTGTACCGTTTTTGCGAGCCTCAACAAGTTCGTCCATATAGTATCTCATACCTGGTGTTCTGAAAATTATATCCGCATTGAGATTTTTAAGATAATTTTCACCGAGATGAAGTTCTGCACCGTATTCAACAGCTTTGTCGGCATTTTCGCCTAAAAGCTCACGCTCTCTTTTGTCACAGGCAAGCACATTTGCACCGTATTTCTTAAAAAGTTTTATAAGCGGAAGATTACTGCCACCTATTCCGCAAAATGCAACAGTTTTTCCGTTTACTGATTCAAAAAATTTTTTTATATTGTTTTCCATTTTAAAGGTTCCTCTCTGTTTTAAAATCAGGTCAAAAAATACTTTTTTATTATATTCCAATCCGCCGTTAAATTCAAGTATTACACCGCAAGTTCAATTCGTCACAAAAAACAAGCACCGCCATTTTTGAAATAAAACAGCGGTACTTATTTTAATTATGAATTATTTTCTTATGCACAATCTTTGCGATAACAAGTATAGATACGATTACAACAACAGCCACTACTATATACCATATCCACGAAAAATTATAAGATTGTACAACGGCAAATTCAATATTGTTGCCCTCAACTTTAAAGGTTATATATTTTCCGAAAGTGCCTGTTTCAACCTGTTTCCATTGATTTTCGGATTTTACATATACGGCATAATCGTCTGTTTTTTCTTTTGGCGACAAATACCGTACTGTATGAATCTGCTGACTGTCGTCGGGAATTTCAATATTCCACTGTTCAGCGTTTTTACTGTTCGGAACATCAGAATCAACGGTTGAGTTTTTCTCTGCTGTCAGCTTGTCGCTGTTTCTGAAATTGCCCTCAACAAACAGAACATTCAGCTTACCATCACGCTTATCCTCTGATGTCAGTGCTGTAACAAAGGGAACATACTCCGCCTCAGAAACAACATCAAAATGAAGATTATCAAAATTGCTTACACTCCATTTTACATAGCAGTCGTTTTTTTGTTTTATGTCAGGATAAATTGAATCGTCTAAACTGTCGCCGTAATTGAATTTAACGGTTTTGAGTGTTTCGCCGTCTGATGTGAATTTTACTGTAAAGGATTTAAATTCATCAGGAACACCCGAAAGCTGTATTAAGTCTTTATATGAAACAGGTTCAGCTTTTCCCGAATAGCTTAAACCGTTAATTCCGCATAAATCATCTGAAACAAAAAGATTGTTTTTGAATGTTCCTTTGTCCGAACCCGATATTGCACCGAGAAATTGTTTGCCGCTGTCAATTTTTACGATTGAACGGCAGTCTTTAATAATGCAGTCGGAAGAAATTAAATCGTTTGATTTTCCCGAACCGATAATTCCGCCTATATTATTGTTGCCGCTTAAAAAGCACTTTGACCAGCAGTTATAAATCTTTGACGCTGAAAGTCCGGCAATACCACCGATATAGTTCCCGTTTTCACTTTTAATGCTGTTGTAGCTTTTGCAATCAATAATTATTCCTAAATCCTGTCTGCCACAAATACCGCCTACGCAATCTTTTTTGGAAACTATTTCACCGTTGTTTGTGCAGTTCTGAATTATCGCTTTTGTGTCATAGATTTTGTTGAACATATTATTTCCAGAGGTTACATCACTTTCGGGGTCAAGTTCGTATTCTATGCCTAAATTGCCGACAATGCCTGATGTATTTATATCAGCATAAATATATCCGTTGTTGACTGATGAATGTACTTTTCCAAAAGTTGTCGAGTTTATTTCTTTTTCGGAAACATCATTCATAATGTCTTTTACAGAACTGTTGTTTATGTCTGAAATTGCGTCTGAAATAATATCCGTAACATCTTTCAGTCGGTCAATAATTCTGTCTGTATCGTCCGATAATGTTCCTGTCGTGTCCGAAAGTTTCGATTTAATCTTATCAACCGTATCAGAAAATCCACTTAATGCCGAATACATTTCTGAAACAGTATCTTTTATTTCAGTGTTCGGCTGTGCTGTCTGAGTTTTGTTTATGTCCTTTAAATTTCCGAAAACTCCGCTTATCGTGTTAATCATAGCTTTAAGGTTTTTTGCTGAATCCGAAAAATTCTGCATTGAATCTGCGGCACTGTTCATAGCTTTTTTAAGCTGTGGGGACGAATTTTTTATGCTTTCTACGCTGTCGCCGATATTTTTTATGGCGGTTTCAAGAGATGTTGCGGCTGAAAATATGTTTGTCATTCCGTTTTTTATGGTTTCAAAACCTTTATCGGATTTTTGCGTATCAACATTAAAACTGCCCTTTAAAGAATCAACACCGCTTATTATTGTATTAAAATCCTTGCTTAAATCGCTTAAAGCAAGTGATGTATCAGCAAAAGCCTTTCCGACAGAATTGCCCCATATTTTAATTTTATCAAATGTAGCTGACATCTCGTCAAGTGTTTTGCTTATGTTCTCAAAAGAAGATTTTATGTTTTTGAGTGAATCCGAAATTTTATAAATTGCCGTATCAACGGCATTTTTATCATTTATAACTATTGCCTGTCTTAATTCTGTAACGGCTTTTTTGAGTGAAGAAACAGCACTGTTAAAATCCGAATATGCTGTTTTTAAGTTTTCAGCGGATTTTAAAATTTCGTCAAATCCCGATATTACAAGTGCCGCACCCTCTTGTACTTTTGATGTATCTGTTGACACATTTTTTGAAATTTCGGCTATTGATTGTGAAATTTCAAAAAGTGCTTTTGCGGCGGTGTCGGCTGAGGTTTTAAGCGTTTTTATATATGATATTATATTTTTCATCTGCGGAATAAGCTGAAAAATATTATCAATGCTTTCAACTGTTTCTTTTAAGTTATTCCACGCTGTACCCATAGAATTTATTGCCGTTGAAAATTCTTTCAGACCGTCGGTTATCTGCTGAAATGCCTTTTGTACGGCGGTTTGGTCATTTATTTTTACTGCGTCTTTAAGTGACTGACAACCTGTTTTTATCTTGTCAATTCCTGACTGCAAATTTGTAAATGCGTTATTTATATCGTTTGCCGCCTGTGAAAAGGCTTTTATTGCCTGTTGAATATCTGCACTGCCCTGTTGAATTTTATCCCAGTCAACATCAATATTATTTTTTATTTCATCAACGCTGTTATTTATTTCCGCAAGATATGACGAAATATTTTTGATTTCCGACATAAGTGCTTTAAACTCCGTCAAAGCCTCGTCTGTCCAACCGCTGTTTTTCAGAAGTGTAATAATATCGTTTACCGCTGTGCTGAGTTTTTCAAAATCTGACGAAAATTCTTTTATTCCGTCTGAGATATTTTGTAAAGCTGTTTTTGCGGCATTTTGGTCATTTATGCTTATTGCCTGACTGAGTGAATTTATGCCGTCGCTTATCTGTTGTGAACCTGTGTTTGCCTTTGAAACAGAATCAGCGGCATTGTCAGCGGCTTTTTTAAGACTTTCAAGTGCCTGTTCGCCAAAAACGGTCAATTCTGAAACTTCATTCACTGCGTTTTTAAAATTTTCAAAACCGTCTGAAATTCTACCCGACATATCCGCACCCTGAGAAAACGCATTTTCAAGCTGTTTTACGCTGTCTGCGGTAAATGTACTGAAACGGTTTATTTCGGTTTTCACATTGTCAGCAAAAGCCGCTGAATTATCAACAAGTTTCTTTGAATTTGTCGATACTGTTTTTAAATATTCTTCCGCCTCATCAAGAAGTATTTTTATATCGTCTGATGAATTTTTGGAATTATTCACGGCATTTTCAAAAGTATCTTTCAGCTTTGTTATTTCGTTGTTGATTTTGTTTATGTTGTCCTCAGACAGATTGATTGTAATATACGGTTCTGCCTGACCGACAATACCGCCGACATCTTTCCGTCCGTATATTTTGCCGCTGTTTTCGCAATTATTCACATAGCCGCCTGAACGTCCGACAATACCGCCGACATTATATCCTGTGTGTTCATAACCAACAGTTCCCGAATTTTTACAGCCGAGAACCATTCCCGAAGAATAGCCAACAATTCCGCCTGTATCGGTTGCAACATTGATATTTTCAAGTGCTGTCAGATTCAGAAGTGATGAAATATTCGTTGTCGGGTCAATATTGATTTCATCAATTTTCAGACTGGGGTCAAGGATTACACAATTTATTTTTCCGTTGTTTGTGCAGTTGCTGACAGTTCCCGTATTATATCCGACAATACCGCCCGTGTGACTTTTGGCTGTAACTGTGCCGTCAGAAGTGCTGTCGTAAATTTCGCCTTTGAGTTCGTTTCTGCCGACAATTCCGCCTGCGTCTGTTGTTCCCTCAACTATGCCATAATAAGAACAGTTTATTATTTTTCCGTTGTTTACTCCGGCAATTCCGCCTGTACTCTGTTTTGTCTGGTCGGGTGCAATACAGCCCGAAATATTAAGGTTCTGTACCAAAGCACCCTCCTGTATTGTGCCGAAAAATCCAGCCGGTGACAATGCCCCTGTAAGATTCAGTCCACTGATTTTATGATTGTTGCCGTTGAATGTACCACCGAATGAAACTATTGACTGAAAATCCGTATCTTTAAGTGAAATATCAGCGGTAAGTTCAACAGTTTTATTTTTTGACCACGTGTCAAGTGTACAGTTTTTTGCAAGCTGAATTAAATCCTCCGCACTGTCAACATATATTGTTGAACCGTCAACAGCATTGTCATTTATCGCAAAAACAGGCAATACCGTATTCAGACACATTAAAACACTCAAAGACAATGCCGTTATGCACGGTAATTTTTTATTCTTTATTGTCATTTTCATAGCTGTTTTCCTCCTGAACCGAACCCGTTATGAGTTTTACGTCAATATCACCGTCAACAACACCGTGAACCGTACCTTTAATTCTGCCGTTGACTGTTCCGTCAATCTTGCCGTCAATCACAATTTTTCCGCTCTTTTCTTTGCGGTTGATGTGATGACGAACCGAGAATGAAGTTCTGTTGATAATTTTTTCACCGATAAGAAGTATCTGCGGCAATACAAACATAACAAGTATCATAGAAATTATTGTGCCACATCCAAGGCTCTGACCTATGCCTACAATAGCAACATTTGATGTAAGCTGACCTATGAGTATGCCCGATATTGCAAGTATTGAACCCGATGTAATAATTGTCGGAAACGCAAAATTCATAGTTTCAATAATAGCCTCTTTTTTCGGCATTGTTTCACGGAGTTGTGTGTAGCGGCTTGCAATAACTATTGCGTAGTCGATATTTGCACCCATTTGTATTGAACTTACAACAAGATAACTCATAAACATCAGTGGTGAATCCGTTAATGCCGGTATAGCAAAATTTAACCATATACTGCCCTGTATTACCATTATAAGCAGTATCGGCATACCTACCGACCTGAATGTAAACAACAGCACAACAAGCACAATTATAATCGAAAGAACACTTACAACAATATTGTCACGGCTGAATGTCTTTTTGAAGTCATACTGGTTTGTTGAATTTCCTGCAATATGTACTTCACCGTCAGGATAATAGTTCTGTGCCGTTTCCTTCATTTTGTCAAGGAAAGCAAAAGTTTCGTCGCCACCCTCAGCAAGATTCAGATATACAAGTATTCTGTCAAAATTCTTGCCGTGTAACTGCACCTTTGCGTTTTTCATTGCGTTATATGCTTCATCAAGCTTTTCCGTTTTGTCGCTGTCAAGCGTTATATAACCGCTGTGTATTTCATCACACGCAAACATAAATATATCAATAACAGGAACACTATACGTTGAAATTCCGCCGACAATTTTGCCGTAATTTTCGTGTTCAGCCGCATAAGCCGTATAGAGAATTACACCGACCTCATAGTCCATATCGGTTGCTTCGGCAAACTGTCGGGGAGTAATTTTGTCTGTAAGCGTATATCCGTCAAGTGCCTCAACATTCGCAAGACCTGTACACGAATCAACCTCTTGCATATTTTCAAGTTCTTTTATGAGTGATTTTTCGTTTTCATAACTGCCCGATGGCACAATCAATGCAACCATATTTTTGCTTGAAAAGTTATCGTCAATCATTTCCCGTGCAACCTGAGTATTGTTTTTCTTAGGTGTTTCTATGCCGTTTTCACCGTAAGCATAAGGACAGAATTGTGAAATAACCATTGCACCAATCAGCACAACAACAAAAATAATCGGTACAACACGTCTTGACGCATAGTCAAATTTTCCGACAAAGTCAATTTTCGGGATAAAGTTTCTGTGACCTGTTCTGTCCATTAAAGACCCGAATACCATAAGCAGTCCCGGCATAAGCAAAAATGCCGACAGCAACGCAAACAAAATGGCTTTGATAAGGTTTACACCCATATCAGCACCAATTTTGAAATTCATAAACATCATTGCAACAAGTCCGCCTATTGTCGTCATACTGCTTGCGGTAATTTCGGGTATTGATTTACTCAATGCGATAATAACAGACTCTCTTATCGGCAAAAGCGTATGTTCTTCTTTGTAGTGATTGCAAAAGATTATTGCGTAGTCAATCGACAGTGCAAGCTGTAAAATGCTTGTGACTGAATTTGAAATAAACGAGATTTTTCCCATAAGGAAATTTGAACCCATATTTACTATCATACCGGCAAGAAATGTAATAATAAGTACGGGAATTTCAGCGTAAGTCTTTGATGTAAACAAAAGCACAAGCAGTATAATACCGGCTACAATCACCATTATAAACTGTACTTCCTGACTGATATTATCAGCAAGGGCATTTCCAAGACCTGTGCTGACATAATAGTCATAATCCGCAAGAGTTTCTTTCACGGTTTCAAGCGAATCAACACATTTTTCGTCATTCTCATCATAATCAAATGTGATGTTGTACAAAGCTGATACATTGTTGTAGTGGTCTTTTGTGTCATCAAAACCGACACTCTGAATGCCCCTGATATTTTTCAGTGTATCTTTGAGTTTTTCAGCGTCATCAAATGAAATATTCGCTACCATAATATCAGCCGTTCCGAAAGTGGTAAATTCCTTGTCCATAATATCAAGACTTTGTCTTGTTTCGGAATCCTCAGGAAGATATGCCGTAAGGTCGTTTTCAACAACAACCCAGTTTCGTGCAACAAGAGAAAAAATTGCCAGTCCAACAAATATAAGAAAAATAAGATTTCTCTTGTCAACGATAAAAGTCGATAACTTTATCATAAAGCTGTCTTTGTTCTGTTCAGCTTTTCCGTTCATCAAATTCCTCTCCTTTATCCTGAATTTCTCAATATAAAAACATATTACATAATTCCTGTTTTTTCAATGGACAAATTCGATTATATGTATAATCATCAGACAAAAAAACAGGTATTCAAAGTTTTATCCTCTGCATACCTTATGTATAATGATTTTAAATTCAAAAAATACCAAAGTACAAATCAAGAATCAAAAGAACTATAAAAACCATAAAGCATATCAGCATTACAAAAATACTTCCCCTTGCATTTATATAATTACGCAATTCTGATTTTCTCTTTTCTACTTTATCTTCCATAACGAGTAAATCTCCGCCTGTCTGACGCAAAATAAGCGGTGATATTGCCAAAAGATAATAAGGATAATAAACAGGATTGGCTTTAAGCGATTTTACGCCATATAATTTCATTCTTCTGAAAGCACCTTTTAATTCCATAACTTTTGCGATTTTCTTTTCGTATTTTGCATTGTATTCTACATCATCTTTAAGAAAAAAATATCTGTCTGTAAAATAATGAAACTCCTTGTCCGAAAGAAAACCGAAAAGCGACAAAATATAGTTTATGTTTTCGTCAGCAACTTTTTTTATACTGTTGTAATCGCTGACATCTTTAAGAACGGATTTACTGTTTGTTATAACAAGCTGTTTTGTCATAATGCCGTTAATGATATATTTTCTGTAACAGTCGAACACAATATTATACAGGCCATTTTCAAGCGGAAAATCCTTATGTCTGTTCTTTACATCATTCCATATAACATCATAGTCATCATCTGAAAGGTCATAGCCGAACAACCGTACAGATGTTGCCGACAAATTCATCTGATACGCATTGTAAAGCACAACAATCTCTTTATCAAGCGTAATTATACCGTTGTTTTCGTAAATCTCAATTTCTTTCATACAAAGCACTCCGTTCAGTCAGTTAATGTAATTGTATTGTAAAATATTTCCTGTAAAAATTCAACACGGTTTTTACACTTAATTTTTTAAAAAATTAAAGAAAACATTTGCCTTATTGACAATATAAATGTATAATATTATAAATGGCTAAAAATCCGAAAGGAAGATAAAAGTATGAAACTTATTACCAATTCAATCAAAGGCACGGTAGATGTTCTCCCTGCTGAAAGCTATAAATGGCAGTTTGTTGAAGATATTATGAGAAAACAGGCTCAGTCTTATGGCTTTAAGGAAATAAGAACCCCTGTTTTTGAGCATACCGAACTTTTTAACCGCTCGGTTGGCGACACAACAGACGTTGTACAAAAGGAAATGTACACTTTTGAAACAAAAGGTGGAGAGTCCGTTACACTTCGTCCTGAGGGAACAGCCGGTGCCGCCCGTGCTGTACTCGAACACGGTGTTTATAATGACGGCTATCCGATAAAGGCTTATTACCTGACTTCGTGCTACCGCTACGAAAAACCACAAAAAGGCAGACAGCGTGAATTTCATCAGTTCGGTATGGAAGTCTATGGTGCACCGTCATATTTTGCTGACGCTGAGGTTATTTGTGCGGCACATTCAATTTTTGAGCGTCTGGGTGTACGAAACATAAGTCTTGAAATCAACTCCATAGGCTGTCCGACCTGTCGTGCAAAATACCATAATGCTCTTAAAGAATATTTTGCAAAATATAAAACAGAACTTTGTGACACCTGTCTTTCAAGGCTTGACAGAAATCCTATGAGAATACTTGACTGCAAAGAACAGAAATGTTCTGAAATTGCCGCAAATGCACCGACAGTTCTCGATTATATATGCGACGATTGCCGTGAACACTTTGAGGGCGTTAAAAAATGTCTTGACGCTGAGGGCATTAAATATACTGTAAATCCTAAAATCGTAAGAGGTCTTGACTACTACACAAGAACGGTTTTTGAATTTGTATCAAACGATATAGGTGCACAGGGTACTGTATGCGGCGGCGGCAGATATGACGGACTTATTGAGGAACTCGGCGGTCAGCACACACCGTCACTTGGCTTTGGTATGGGTATAGAGCGACTTCTTATTCTTATGAAAAATCAGGGCATTGAAATTCCAAAACCGCCTGTTTGTGATTTGTATGTTATCGGTATGGACGAGGACTCAAAAATCAGGGCTTTCCAGATTGCTGAGGAAGTAAGAAAATCGTCACTTATCTCTGAATGTGACATTGTAGGCAGAACATTTAAAGCACAGATGAAATATGCCAATAAAATAAACGCTAAATTCATTATAGTTATCGGCAGTAATGAAATGGCTGAAAACAAGGCTAAAATCAAAAATATGCAGACAGGCAAAGAAACAGAAATTCCGCTTGACGAGAATTTCTTTAATGCGTTTTTGTCGGTTTATATTGACAACACAAATTCCGACCTTATGGCACAGCTTGACAGTATGAAAGGCTGACATTAAAATATTATAATCTAATCTAATAAAAAGGAAGTATTCACTATGGCAGAGTTTATGACAGGTTTGAAAAGAAGCTGTTATTGTGGCGACTTGCGTTCTTCGGACATCGGCAAGGAAGTTGTTGTATGTGGCTGGACACAGCGTCAGCGTGACCTCGGACAGCTTATTTTCATAGATTTAAGGGACAGAACAGGCATTGTACAGCTTGCTTTTGATGATTCAACCGACAAGGCTGTTTTTGAAAAAGCCGCTAAGGTTCGTTCCGAGTATGTTCTCGCCGCAAGAGGCATTGTGAGAGAAAGAAGTTCCAAAAACAAGGATATTCCAACAGGTGATATTGAAATTGAAGTAAAGGAACTTCGTATTCTCTCAGAATCAGAAACACCGCCTTTTGAGATTATCGACAACTGTCCGACGGCTGAGGCAACAAGACTTAAATACCGTTATCTTGACCTGAGAAGACCTGAACTGCAAAGAAATCTTATTTTCCGTCACAAAGTCGCAAAAGTTACCCGTGACTACTTTGACGAACAGGGATTTATTGAACTTGAAACACCTATGCTTATAAAGTCAACTCCTGAGGGTGCAAGAGATTTTCTTGTTCCGTCAAGAATACACAAGGGTTCATTCTATGCACTTCCACAATCACCACAGATGTATAAACAGCTTTGTATGGTAGCCGGTTTTGACAGATATATGCAAATTGCACGTTGTTTCAGAGATGAAGACCTACGTGCCGACCGTCAGCCTGAATTTACTCAGATTGACCTTGAAATGTCATTTGTAGATATGGAAGATGTCCTTGAAATCGGCGAGGGATATATAAAACGTCTTTTCAAAGATGTTATGGATATTGACATTCCTACACCTTTCCCACGCTACACATACAATGAGGTTATGGAGCGTTTCGGTTCGGATAAACCTGATACAAGATTTGAAATGGAGCTTTTCAATCTTACTGATGATGTCAAAAACAGCGAATTTGCAGTATTCAAGAACGCAATTTCGGGCGGCGGTTCTGTTCGTGGCATAAAAGCCAAAAACGGTTTCAAAACCTATACAAGAAAAGAAATCGACAAAATGACCGAATTTGTAAAGGGCATAGGTGCAAAGGGACTTGCGTGGATAAGAATAAGCGAGGACGGCACAATATCATCAAGTTTCGCAAAGTTTATGAGCGACGACGAAATGAAAGCAATTCTCAAAACAGCCAAAGCTGAAAACGGCGATGTTGTTATGATTGTTGCCGACGCTGACACAAACACTGTACTCTCAACACTTGGTGCTGTACGCTGTGAGGTTGCAAAGCGTCTTGAAATAATCAAGGACGGCTATAACTTCCTGTGGGTTGTTAAATTCCCGTTCTTTGAGTTCGACAAGGAAACAGGCGAATGGATTGCAATGCACCACCCGTTCACTTCCCCGACAGACGACTGTATGGACAAGTTAGAGGGCGACAAGGGTGAAGTTTACGCAAAGGCTTATGATATGGTTCTTAACGGAATAGAGCTTTCGTCAGGTTCAATCCGTATCACAAATCCCGACTTGCAAAAGAGAATGTTCAGTATGCTCGGACTCAGTGACGAGGAAGCCTACGAAAAATTCGGATTTCTTACTGACGCATTCAAGTTTGGTGCCCCACCACACGGCGGTATGGGTATAGGACTTGACAGACTTGTTATGCAAATGCTTAAAGCACCTACATTACGTGATGTTATTGCGTTCCCGAAGGTTCAGAACGCAAGTGAGCTTATGACCTCAGCACCGGCAGGCGTTGACCAACAACAGCTTGACGACCTCGGCATTGAAGTCAAAAATCAGAGTGAAGTGTGAAGAGTGGAGAGTGGAGTTGTTAAAATGCAGAATTGAGAATGCAAAATGCAGAATTTAAGAAAAGATAATCATTTTGCATTTTACATTCAGCATTTTGAATTTCAGGTGACAGTACGGTGACACTTCCAAAACAAAAGTGTCACCAAAAAACTTAGTATTTATGCGGCTTTCAGCCGTTGGTGACACTTGTGACACTTCTGAGAGAGTTTCTTTATATATATAAATGTTTTTATTTTTATCTTTCATAAGAAGTTAAAAAAAAGTGTCACAGGTGTCACCGCAATAAAAAACTCAGTATTTATGCGGGTTTGAGCGGTGACACTTTTGAAAAAGAAGTGTCACAGAAGTGTCACGGGTGTCACCGTTTTGTCATGTTATAGCAATTATAGCAACACTTTACAGCTATGTTGTGGCACAAATACTTCATCTCAGCGAAAAAACTAACGTTCCGAACACTAATTACGAATTACGAATTTATCAGATTGGTGGTGATTTTATGTGGATAAGGTCGCAGGATAAAACAAAACTTTATAATTTGAACAATGCACAAGCATTAACAATTTCAAAAAGTTATGGCAGTCGTGACCGTGAGGGCAAACAGTTAAATTCTGCAATAGTTTTACAGTACAATTCAACAAGTTCTGTATCACTCGGTCTTTATGCCTGTGAAAACGACTGTGTTCGTATTCTTGACGATATTACAAGATTTATGAACGAACACAACAGTGAAATTTTTGAAATGCCATAAGCGGCACAGTTCAAAACAAACACCCGACAGTTGTATTTTCAGATACTCTGTCGGGTTATTTTTATTGTTAAGTTATATCAGCGAACAAACTCACCGTCACAACAACTCCACACTCCACTCTCAACTTATAACCGTGTCAATCGGCAAGGATAAAACAGTGCCTTTTGCGTCAGTTTGTATGCCGCATTTTTCGCTTATTGACTGCATTATTTTCAGCTTGTTATGAATATTAGTGACGATAAGCACAATTTCCTTTTCTTCCTGTACGCCGAACCCCCACGATTTCATAACTTTTTCATCACCTATACGGCGGCTGTGAAGAACCGTTCCGCCAACTGCACCGGCTGATTTTGCCGCATTCATAACCTCGTCACTGTAACCCTGATTTACTACGGCGGCAATCATAACGCTTTTTATATCTGACACAGATGTAGCCTCCTTTTGTTCGGAAATTTTTTCATTGTTTTCAGCATACTGTTCCAACATTCTTACGATAAATTTGTTAGCACCCGAAAGCGATACCGTAAACGCAATTCCACTGTTTATTGTTCCGATTTTCAGTTCTTTTTTGAGTTTTCGCATAAATTCGTCGGTCATATTTTTCGGCAGTATTGAAATAAGCATTATTTTGTCGATACTTCCGAGTCCGAGTATATCCATCATATCACTTGACGCTGTACCTACGGCACTTAACGCATAATGCAAAGGCACAGCGGCATTGTGAAACAGTTTTGTTGCCTTTTCGGCAAGTTTCGGGCTTGTAATCAACACCAAAACACTGAGTGAGAGTTTTTTATTGTCTTGTTGTTCCATTTAATCACTCCTCCCCAAATTCAACAATTTCGTCGCTGTCAGGCGGAATTATATTATTATCCGTAATGTTTTTCTGTTTTACATAAAGTTTATATTTATATTGCAGTCCCATAATCTGAACGGCAATAAGCGGTGTTAATGCCACAAGTGCAATAACTCCGAATGCGTCTGTCATTATATTTCCGCCGAGAACCTCACACGCACCTATGCACAAAGGCAATAAAAATGTTGATGTCATAGGGCCGCTTGCAACTCCGCCTGAGTCGAACGCAATGCCGACAAAAATTTTCGGCACGAATTTTGACATAATAAGTGCAAGTATATATCCCGGTATTATTATCCACTGTATAGGTATTCCTGTCAATATACGCAGCATAGCAAGACCAACGCTGACCGAAACACCAATCGAAAGGCACAAATTCATAGATTTTTCCGACACTGCACCATTAGTTACGGAATAGACCTGATGATTGAGTATCTGAATTGCTGGTTCGGCTTTTACGATAAAATATCCGATTAACATACCGATAATGACAATCAGCCACTTGTTTTCACCGCCGGCAAGACTACTGCCGAGCAAAGTTCCGACAGGTGCAAAGCCTACATTGACTCCACACAAAAACAGAACCAAGCCAATGTATGTATATACAAATCCGACAGCCGTTCTCTGAATCTGACGGTAACGGTAACGGCGGCTGAAAAGCTGAAACACAACAAACACTGCCGCTATCGGTGCAAGAGAAATTAACACTTCTTTTGCATAGTTCGGTATTTCAATGGCAAATGCCCTGAATACATCACTCATTGTTTTAACTGACGGAATTTCAGCGGAAGAATATGCGGTATTCTGCGGATTGTAGCAACAGCCGAGAATCATAACCGCAAGTATAGGTCCGATACTCGACAAGGCAACAAGACCAAAGCTGTCACTTGATGCGTCTTTGTCGCCTCTTATTGACGAAAGTCCTACGCCGACCGCCATAATAAACGGAACAGTAATAGGTCCTGTTGTAACACCGCCTGAATCAAACGCAACCGCAAGAAAATCTTTCGGCACGAAAAACGATAAAATCAACAGCACCGCATACATTCCGATAAGAAGATATGCAAGATTTATTTTCAGAATAATTCTCAGCACGGCGGCGGCAAGAAATATTCCTACACCGACAGAAACCGTTAAAATTATTGTCATATTCGGAACAGACGGCACCTGATTTGACAATACCTGTAAATCGGGTTCGGCGATTGTGACCAACGTTCCGACAACAAAGCCTATAAAAGCTATCAGGGCAACATTTTTGAATTTTGACATCTGAGTGCCTATACCCTCTCCGAGAGGACTCATAGCTGTTTCTGCACCAAGCTGAAACATACCCATTCCGATAATCAGCATAACTGCACCGACAAAAAACATTGACACCGTTCCGACATCAAGCGGAACTACAAATATACTCAGCAACAGCACAATAAATGTTATCGGCAACACTGACGACAGCGACTCCATAATACTTGCCTTTAATTTCTGATTCATACAACCCACCCTTTAATATAATGCGTAATTCGTAATTGCGGCGGAGTGCCTCCGGCGGCAAGCTGCCGCACCCGATTTGCGTTCATATTTTATTGTTACAGTTAAGTCATTGTCCGCCCCACAAACAACTCCTCACTCCTGACTCCTGACTCTAAACAACTCCACACTCCACACTCCACTCTCCACTCTGTATAAAAGCAAAACCGTATTCGCAGTCGTCATTGACTGTAAGTACGGTTTTTTGATTTAATGTTTTATTTTAAAGTACCTTTGAAAGAAAATCTTTCAGTCTTTGGTTTTGTGGGTTGTTGAAGATGTTTTCAGGTGTGTTTTCTTCCTGAATTATTCCGTCATTGAAGAACAACACACGGTTTGCAACTTCCCTTGCAAAACCCATTTCGTGAGTTACGACAACCATTGTCATTCCTACGTTTGCAAGCTGTTTCATAAGGCTGAGAACTTCGCCTACCATTTCAGGGTCAAGTGCTGATGTCGGTTCGTCAAAAAGCATTACATCGGGATTCATTGCCAACGCTCTGACAATCGCAACACGCTGTTGCTGTCCTCCCGAAAGCTGTTTTGAATAAGCGTCGGCTTTGTCGGAAAGACCGATTCTGCCTAAAAGTTCGTCGGCTTTTTTTTCTGCCTCGTCCTTTGTCATCTTGCCAAGTTTTACGGGTGCAAGCATAATGTTCTGTTTTATCGTCATATTCGGAAAAAGATTAAACTGTTGGAACACCATTCCGATTTTTTCACGCATTTTATTGATGTCAACGGATTTATCGGTTATGTTTGTTCCCTCAAATTTTATTATGCCGTCTGTTGGCGTTTCAAGAAGATTGAGTGAACGGAGAAACGTTGATTTTCCGCAACCTGACGGACCTATAATTGCAACAACCTCACCTTTTGAAATTGTGGTTGAAATGCCTTTTAAAACCTGATGGTCACCAAAAGACTTATGCAGATTATCAACTTCAATAAGAACTTCTCCGATTTGTTTATCTGATTTCATTGTTTTTCAGTTTCCTTTCAAGTTTATTTACTGCAAAAGTAAGCAGCATTACGATTGCAAGGTAGATGAGTGCAACGGCAATAAGCGGTATGAATGCCTCAAATGTCTGACTTCTGATAATGTCGCCACCTTTTGTAAGGTCGTTAAGTCCGATATAACCGCTGATAGCTGTTTCTTTCAGGAGGCTGATAAACTCATTACAGAGTGCCGGAAGCATATTTCTGAATGCCTGTGGAAGAATAATCGACCACATTGTCTGTTTGTAGTTAAGTCCAAGACTTCTGCCAGCCTCAAACTGTCCGTGGTCAACCGAGTTGATACCTGAACGCACAACCTCAGCCACATAAGCCGCTGAGTTAAGTCCGAATGCAACAATCGCAACAATAGTTTTATCAATGGCAACCGACGCAAAGATTACATAGTAGATAATAAGAAGCTGAATCATTGCCGGTGTACCACGTATAATTGTGAGATAAATTTTACAGATAAAATTAAGAATTTTGAGTTTGCCGTTCTGGTCGTGTACGGTTCTTACTATTGCGATAAGCGAACCAAGAACCAAACCTATAAGTATTGCAAAAATTGTAATTATAAGTGTATTTTTAAGACCTGTAAGAATATACTGCCATCTTGAATCATCAACAAAACTCTGCTTTAATTTGTCGATAAAGCCTATTCCGCCGCCTTTATTGTCGGTATTGCGTACAAGGATAACCTGTTTTGCGTTGGTATAGCTGTCGGAAAAATCAACATTTTTCTTTCTGTCCTCAGTAACGGTCATTCCGGCGGCACCGACATCAGCTTTGCCCGACTGTACCGCAACAATGATTGAGTCAAACTGCATATCCTCAATCTGCATTTCCATTCCCAAATCGTCACATATTGCTTGCATAATGTCCATATCAATACCTGTAACGACACCGTTTTCATAGTATTCATACGGTTTAAACTCGGCATTGGTTGCAACAATTATTTTTCCGTTTTTGCGGTCAACATCTTTTTTCTCGTAGGGTGTTTTGCCCTTTTGTTCGTCAGTGCCGATATAGTTTGTAAGAATGTTTGCAATAGTTCCGTCCTTTTGTAATTTTGCAAGTGACGAATTTATCTTATCAAGAAGTTCCGTTCTGCCCTTTTGAACGCAAAAGGCATAATCTTCATCTGCAAAGTTCTCATCAAGTTTTTTGATGTCGCTGTTTTTCTGAATAAAATCGTTTGCCGGAAGGTCATCAATAATTACGCAATCAATCTTTTGCTGTTTGAGTGCCTGTACAGCGTCTGCTGCCTTGTTGTAGCGTTCAATCTTTGTGCCAGCCTCGTCGCCCTCATAATCAGTAGCGTATGTGTCGCCTGTTGTACCAAGCTGTACGCCGATAGTTTTTCCCGGCAAGTCGTCAACGGATTTTATTATGTTCTCCGTTTGTGAATTTTCTTGTGTGTCGCTTTGTGAACCGGTTGCATACGCTGTAACGGTAAATGTCAGAAGTGTTGCAAGCAACATCAGTCCGACAAAACGCACAAACAGCTTATTGCGTTTTTGTTTTTTCATCATTCCGTCTGTCCCCTTTATGTATTCTGATATTTATACTATATCACGATAAAGCAATTTTTACAATACGAATTATCGCACATACAATTATTTTTATGTTATTGCAGTAAATTACAGACATAATACCGCAAAAAAAACTCCCCTTGCCGAAATTACTTTCAGCAAGGGGAGTTAATTATTTGCTTTCAGCTTATTTCAGTAAATAAGACTAAAAATTATTTCTTGTTGTTAATTGCAGCCTGAGCAGCAGCAAGACGAGCAATCGGTACTCTGAACGGTGAGCAAGAAACATAGTCAAGTCCAATCTTATGACAGAACTCAACAGATGACGGGTCACCGCCGTGTTCGCCGCAGATACCGCAGTGGAGTGACGGATTTACAGGCTTACCGAGCTTAATAGCTGTTTCCATAAGCTTGCCTACACCGTTCTGGTCAAGTTTAGCGAACGGATCGTTTTCAAAGATCTTAGCGTCATAGTATGCTTTGAGGAACTTACCTGAGTCATCACGGCTGAAACCGAATGTCATCTGAGTAAGGTCATTTGTACCGAAGCAGAAGAAGTCAGCTTCCTTAGCAATCTCGTCAGCTGTAAGAGCAGCTCTCGGAATTTCAATCATTGTACCTACTTCGTACTTCATATCAATGCCGGCAGCAGCGATTTCAGCGTCAGCTGTTTCAACTACTACTTTCTTAACGTATTTAAGTTCCTTAACTTCGCAAACGAGCGGAATCATAATTTCAGGTTCAACTGTCCATTCAGGATGAGCCTTCTTAACATTGATAGCTGCACGGATAACAGCCTTTGTCTGCATCTTTGCAATTTCAGGATATGTTACTGCAAGACGGCAGCCACGGTGACCCATCATTGGGTTAAATTCGTGGAGTGAATCAATGATAGCCTTAATCTGTTCAACTGTTTTGCCCTGAGCGTCAGCAAGTTTCTTGATGTCAGCTTCATCTGTCGGAACGAACTCGTGGAGCGGCGGGTCAAGGAAACGAATTGTAACAGGATTGCCTTCAAGAGCCTCATAGAGTTTCTCAAAGTCGCCTTGCTGATAAGGAAGAATCTTTTCAAGAGCAGCTTCTCTTTCTTCAACTGTATCTGCACAAATCATTTCTCTGAATGCGTCAATTCTGTTGCCCTCAAAGAACATATGCTCTGTACGGCAAAGACCGATACCCTCTGCACCGAGTTCACGAGCCTTCTTAGCGTCAGCAGGTGTATCAGCGTTTGTTCTTACTTTAAGAGTTCTGTACTTGTCAGCCCAAGCCATAACTCTGCCAAATTCACCAGCGATTGTAGCGTCAACAGTAGGAATAACACCGTCATAGATATTACCTGTTGAACCGTCTATTGAAATGAAGTCACCCTCTGTAAATTCCTTGCCAGCGAGTGTGAACTTCTTGTTTTCTTCGTCCATAATGATGTCGCCGCAGCCTGATACACAGCATGTACCCATACCACGAGCAACAACGGCAGCGTGTGATGTCATACCGCCACGAACTGTAAGAATACCCTGTGAAGCCTTCATACCTGTGATGTCCTCAGGTGATGTTTCAAGACGAACGAGGATAACCTTTTCGCCCTTTGCGTTCCAAGCCTCAGCGTCAGCAGCTGTGAATACAATCTTACCGCAAGCAGCACCAGGAGATGCACCAAGACCCTTTCCGATAGGTGTAGCAGCTTTAAGTTCCTTTGCGTCGAACTGTGGGTGAAGAAGTGTGTCAAGGTTACGAGGATCAATCATAACTACGGCTTCTTCTTCTGTCTTATGACCTTCATCTACGAGGTCGCAAGCGATTTTGAGTGCAGCCTGAGCTGTTCTCTTACCGTTACGGCACTGGAGCATATAGAGTTTCTTGTTTTCTACTGTGAACTCCATATCCTGCATATCGTGGTAGTGGTTTTCAAGTGTTTCACAAACCTTGATAAATTCAGCATAAGCCTCTGGAAATTCTTTTTCCATCTGAGCGATTGGCATAGGTGTACGAACACCGGCAACAACGTCTTCACCCTGTGCGTTAATGAGGAATTCACCCATAAGTTTCTTTTCGCCAGTAGCCGGGTCACGTGTAAATGCAACGCCTGTACCTGATTCATTGTTAAGGTTACCGAATACCATAGGCATTACGTTTACTGCTGTACCCCATGAATAAGGAATATCGTTATCACGACGATATACGTTAGCACGTGGGTTATCCCATGAACGAAATACAGCTTCAATAGCGAGTTTGAGCTGCTGTACAGGGTCTGACGGGAAGTCTTCACCGAGCTGTTTCTTATATTCTGCCTTGAACTGTTCAGCAAGAGTTTTAAGATCCTGAGCTGTAAGGTCAACGTCGTACTTAACGCCCTTTTCTTCTTTCATCTTGTCGATAAGCTGTTCAAAATATTTCTTACCAACTTCCATTACAACGTCAGAGAACATCTGAATGAAACGTCTGTAAGAGTCATAAACGAAACGTTCAAATTTAGGATCGTCGTTGCCAGCGATCATAGCAGCAACAACTTCATCGTTAAGACCAAGGTTGAGGATTGTATCCATCATACCAGGCATAGATGCTCTTGCACCTGAACGAACTGAAACGAGAAGAGGATTCTTGCTGTCACCGAACTTCTTGCCGTTGATTTCTTCCATCTTCTTAACGCCTTCCATAGTCTGAGCCATGATTTCGTCGTTAATTTTGCGTCCGTCCTCATAATACTGAGTACAAGCCTCAGTTGTAATTGTAAATCCCTGTGGTACAGGAAGACCGATATTTGTCATTTCTGCAAGGTTAGCACCTTTACCACCGAGCAGATTACGCATGCTCATATCGCCTTCGCTGAACATATAAACCCATTTTTTAGCCATTGGAATTACCTCCTGAATTAAATTTATCGACTAAGGTCGTTGCTTGTATTATACCATACCAAAAATAAAATTTCTATTGTTTTTGCAAAAAAATTTATAAAATTTATAAAAATTTTTTGATTTAATTTCAAATATGTACTATAAACGATATTTTTTATGTAAATTTATCAAAAACGATAAACTGTTTTTACTTCCGTAAAGCAAACAAAAAATCCGACAGCAATCGAAAACTGTCGGATTTTGTTTTATTTTGAATTTTTGTATTTTTGGAGTGCGTTTTTCGCCCAACTGCGATTGATGTTAAGGAAACCGCTGCGTTTTTCTTCATTCGGAAAATATTGTTTTACAATTTCAAGTGAACGGTTATATACTTCAAGTCTTGTTGTCTGCATATATGAACGGCAGTCCGTACCTATAAAAAACTGAAAACTGATGTTGTTTTTGTCAGCGTCCATATCGGTAAAATATCCCGCACAAACATTACGTCCGGTAGTTTTTGCGACAACCTCAGACACGGCAAGTTTAGTAAGTTCAACCGCCATATCGTTAAGACCACACTCCAAAAGCACAATTTTTTCTTTCATAGAATTAAGGTCGGGAACAACTCTTTTCTTTATGTATGACAAATCGGAAAAATCCTTTTCAAGTCTGTCGTCAGCAGTCTGAGAGCGTTCAACCTTTGGAATATAGTAAACCATAAATTGTCTTTCTATATCATTATAAAGCAAAGGGTGCATAAGTTTTACCGAAAAGCCACATTTTGGACATTTCCAGTTAAACATTTTTTCGTTGAATATAAGCTGTCTTGCGGACGGCATATCTATTGTGTTGACACTGCATATAATTTCCGTTTCACTCTGCTGTGAACATTTCGGACAGGCAATATATTTAATAAGTTTTTCTGACATTTTCAGGCACCTCGAAAATTCTTAAATTCAAACTTTTTATATTATATCATACAGCAAAGCATTTGTCACGTTATAAAAAATATTAAAAACAATAAAATTTATAAAAGATTTTATTAAAAATATTTTTCTTTATTGTTCAACATAGTTTAAGCTATGTTTACTACAAACGGGTGCAACGCACACCCTATATCCCATTTGATTGGGAAT
>JAQXZA010000044.1 GCA_029226955.1 Clostridia bacterium
ACACAATGGCAGAATGTAATAAAAGAAGTCAATGCGGAAACTAACAAGAATGGCACTATATCAATTAAAACGCTTGCAAATATTCAGAAAAAATATCCTGAATTGATTGATTTAGTCAATGAATATATTGCCGGCATTAAATCTGAAAGTGATGTAATTTCAGCGTTGGAAAAAGTTTATGATGATGATGTCAAAAATTATAAAAATGCTGTCAAAACAAAAATGTTTGCAAGTGAGAATTTTTATCAGAATTTACTCAATAATAATGCGAATTTTGTAAATGACTGCAAGGACAAGTACGGCATTGATTTAAATAATTATAAGACTGCGGAAGAGGCTAAACTTGAAATAAAGGCAAAGGCAGAAGAACAGAAACGACAGGAAATTGCCAACACTGCAAGGCTTGAAGCACAACAAAAATGGGGGAATATGACGAATGACCCACTTTTTGGCGACATTTATCAGAATTACATAAACGACGCTGGTGTATGGTCAACCTATTCTCCTAACGCAAAAAAGCAAATTGAGCAAGCAGGTCAAAATGCTGTAAATGCTTTTAATCAGTCATTTAACAATCTTTACAATGATTTCTTTTCGGCATACTCTGACGACGCAATAAAAGGATTGATGGATAACGGTACTTCGGGCGATTCGTCAAGCAAAAACAGCACAAATAAAAACACTTGGACAACATCAAACGGCGACGGTATTGTCGGTTCGGGAAGTACCCGTGCAGAGTCGCATATGGACTGGATCGACAAGGAGAAGTCACTCGGGCGGCTTTCTCTGGAAAGCGAAATCAAGGAACTTGAAAAAATTAAGCAGTACAAAGAAAATAATGCTGATGATTTATATGAAATAAATTTAAGGCTGTATAAGGCAAATCAGGAATTACAGGAACAGGCGGCAAAAAAAGCAGAAGAAGCCGCAAATAAGAAAAAAGAACAGTATGCACTCGCAAACGAGGCTTATAAAAAACTTGCTGATGACAGAATAAATGCAATTAAAAAGGTTACTGAGGCGGCTGAAAAATCTGCTGACAAAGAAATTGCTGCTATTGACCGACAAATAGAAGCACGAAAACGGCTGAACGAGGACAAAAGTATTAAAGCTGAGATTGACGCTATAAATGCAAAGCTGAATTATGAACAGCTTGATACTCTTAGCCGTCACGAGCTGGAACGCAAGAAACAGGAACTTCTTAATGAACAGGCTGAAACTGAGTGGCAAAGAAAAATGTCCGACAAAAAGGACAGTATTCAAAGTAATCTTTCGGCAATTCAGGAAAAGAACAATTCACTTATTTCGGCATATCAGACAGCGGCAACTAATTTTTCAAACTACATTGCAAGACTTTCAGGTACTCAGACAAACAGCCAGATTGTCAACAACAAAACAACTAATCAGAACATTAAGATAATTCAGAACGCACTTTCAAATGACCAGATTGTGCGTAAACTTGTAAATGCTCTGTATGATTGAGTGGTGATTATGTGAAAACTGTAACTTTTAAAGCTAAAAACGGTATTTCAATGACTTTCGGTTACAAAAAACCGCTTTTGGTTGAGTATATTGACGCTGCAAGTCTGCAAGGTGTTTTTGCTACAAATTCGCTTTTGGGTTCTGTCGGTCAGGTTACTTCGTCAGCCACTGTCGGAGCAAGGACTGTTGTGTGTCGCTTTGCTGTGTGCATTACTGATAAGGACAAGCGGAACAGCGTACTGGACAAGGCAACTTCATTGTTCAATCCGCTGAATAATGGTGTACTTACAATACATTCCGGATTTAAACAGTGTGAAATTGAATGTCATTCCTCTGCTGTGCCTGAAATTAAACGTGATACCACTATAAGTCATTTATACCGTTTTGAAGTTGATTTTGTATGCGATTATCCTTATTTCAGACAGCGTGGACAGTTTACAGTGCCGCTTGTCAGCGGTATAAATACTGTTCGGTCAATGTCTGAAATTGATACTCCTGTTGAAATATACATACCCGATTGCAGTAACGGTGCAAAAATTATGCTTTCAAATACAGCTACAACGAGTATAAAGACTTTGACAATATTATCATACAATGGCGGTCTGACTGTCAGTACAAAGGATTTTACAGCGGTTTCAGCAAGCGGCGGTGATTTGTCTTACAAAATTGATGTATCGTCAAATATTGAAGATTTTTATCTGAAATATGGTGTAAATAAACTGCTTTTATCTCTTGCTGACAGTGCAGTGCTGAAATATTACAGATTGTATTCGGGGGTGGTTTAATGCTTGCAAAATTTTTCAGCTATCCGACCGAAAATGGAACATTTCAGTCGGAATTTGTATCTCAAACTGACAAAATAGTCAGCTATGAATACAACAAAAAAAGGATTGGAACAGGCAGTTTTACACTTATTCTGCCGACGACAGACTATTTTTGTAAGCATATTGCGGAAAATATGCTGATTGAAATTGACGGCGACTGGCTCGAAATAAGAAATATTTCAAGAAATGAAACTCAGATTACTGTTACCGGCACAGACCTTAACGGTTGGACGGACTACCGCATTACAGCTTTTGGCAAAACACAAGTCGCCGGAGCTGACGGCTATGATGTTATTAAGGGTTCGACGGGTGAATGTATCAATCATTACATACAAAACAATATGACTGCACCTGTTGACAGTGCAAGGAAGTTTCCACGCTTGATAATTACTCAAACAGCACAGGGCAAGACAGACGACAGATATATGGCAAGGCTTAAAGTGCTGACTGAGGTTATAGGTAATCTGTGTGTAAATTCTACGATAGGCTATGAAATTACCGCAAATGTAAATCAAAACAGTTTTGAATTTAAGACTTTTGCCGGCACTGACAGAAGTATTGAACAAACGGACAGAACAGCCGTTATATTTTCGCAAAAAAGAAATAATTTGCTGTCAGCTACATACGAAAGAGGCAACACTGACCTCTTGAATGCTATATATGCCACAGGTGCTGACGTTACTCAGACAGTATATCGTACATCTGATATACCGACAGGTACTCTCAGAAAAGAAACTGCGATTGATGTATCGGTTGAAACTGTTGCCGACATAAAAGATTATGCACTCGCACAGGTTACGGGAAATATTGCAACAAACAGCTATACTCTTGATGTTGCTGCTGTTGCAGACTATGGCATTAAATATAATCTCGGTGATTATGTTACCGTAAAGGACACTTTAACGGGTAAAACGTGGACGGCACAGATTGAAGAAATCAAGAAAAGCAAGTCACAGACAGAAAACAAAATTGAACTTGTTCTTGGTGATACCAAAATGAAGTTGCTGAACAAGATACAAAATACTGTTACGCTTAACAACAACAGCGAAGTAAACAAAAGCTATAACTCTATGTCAGATATTGCCGCTGAGATTAAAGAAAATGCAAACAAGTTTGCAGAACTGACCGCAAATGCAATGGGATTTTATCAGACCGAAGAAAAACAGGAAGATGGCAGTGTTATATATTATCAGCACGATAAGCCGCTTTTGGCAGACAGTACGGTAATATGGAAAAAGTCGCTTGACAGTATTGCAGTATCAAAAGATGGCGGAAAAACGTGGAAAGGCTTGGACAAGGACGGTAATGCAGTATTACAAGTAATTTCGGCAGTCGGTATTATTGCCGATTATATAAAAGCCGGTACTCTTAGCGGCGTAAAAGTCATTGCAAATACAGGCAGTGTCGCCGGCTGGACAATGGACAACGGTGTGCTTGTATCTGATGACGGCTCGCTGAAAATCGACAGCAAAAGTAATACGATTGACGTTTACAGCGGTGATAATAAGCTGATGAGCTTAAACAAAAGCGGTATAAAATTTTGGCGGAACGATACCGAA